>JBBQWB010000137.1:0-6456 GCA_038210985.1 Bacteroidales bacterium | reverse complement strand
ACAATTTGAATCGAAGAGTGAGGCAATGAGAAGAGAAATTCAATTAAAAACCGCAAAAGGCAGGGAATTTATCTATAATACTATTCAAAAAGTTTAGATTGGCTCATATCCGCCAGCTGGCGGACGTTCGTTCGAGTCGGGCCTCCGCAACTACAAATAAGAGAACATGTTTTTAAACATTTTCCCTTTTTTTTTGTTTCAATTTATAATGTTTTTTGTATTTATTATTTTCATTTAAAAATAATTGATTACTTTCGAAAACTAAATTAAACCATATAATTGTACCATTATGAAAAACTTAATTATTTTTATCGCTGCAATACTTATAAGTGTTTCCGGTTTTAGTCAATCATCGGCTGCATTGTTTAATAGAGCTGTTGAAAAGTATTATAATCAGGACTTTAAAGGCGCTGTCGAAGATTATACAAAGGTTATTGATCGCAATAATCAGGATGCTAAAGCATATTTAAGTCGTGGAATTGCGAAGTATTATATGCAGGATTTTGAAGGTGCAATTGCCGATCAAGACAAAGCGATTAAAATTGAACCTAATTACGCCGACGCCTATTTTAACAAAGGTGATTGTTATTATAATCTTCAGCAATACGACAAAGCAATTGCACAGTATACCAAAACGCTGGATATTAGCCCAAAAGATGCTATGGGATTGGTTAGTCGTGGATTGACGAAACAATATATAAAAGACTATAATGGTGCGTTGGCAGATTTTTCGTTATGCATTAAATATCATCCACGTATTGCTTACGGCTATATTTACCGCGGTGTTGCCAAGTATTATTTAGGCGATCATAAAGCTGCAATTGCTGATTATACCAAATCATTAACGGTTCAGCCATATTCAGACGCCTATTACAACAGAGGAAATTCTAAAGATTCTTTGAAAGATTACAAGGGTGCAATGATTGATTACAATAAAGCTATTTCAATGAATCCTAAGCATTACCGTGCTTTTCACAACAGAGGATTGACGAAAATCACGTTGAATGAAAATGCGAGCGCCATTGTAGATTTTACGAAAGCAATCAGTTTAAACTCACATTATGGTGATGCTTATTATAACCGTGGTGTAGGTAAATTAAATACGGGACAAAAAGATGCTGCTTGCCAAGACTTCAAAAAAGCAGACGATTTAGGTCAAATTAAAGCAAGAACAGCTTTGAAGTTGAATTGCAAATAAAGAATTTCTACTCATCAAAAACTCGCTTTCTGGTTTCAGAAAGCGAGTTTTTTTGTTCTTGTTAATGAATGACTTATTCTTCAAATTTGAATTGTTGTTGGTTCCAAAAGAATATGTCGAACTATTTTGTTAACTTGATACGATTTATTCACGAAAGTATTTCCAGATTCATCCCGCTTTTGATTAATTTGAAGTTCAACTTCTAGCATATCGTTTTTTGCAAATGATTCACCTTGATCAATAATTTTATAAAAATCTAGATCGTTCATTTTTGCAGAGATTTTATTTCCTTTAAAATAAAATTCCCGTTTTAAAGATTCATCAAAAGATGGTTTTATGATATTAAGTGCTGCAGCCTCTCTTAGAACACTCTCATCTTTCATTATCTCTTCGTATTTTATAGACAAATCTGAAAATTCGCTTTTCTCAATTCGTATAATTGGTACTTCATTTTTATCGGTTACCTCAAATGCAGTAATTGCTGGATCATTATCTAATACTTCAAAGTTTTGTGAAAGAGCATCTTGTACAATTGGACTGTGTTCGTAGATATTGAAAGTAGAATTATCGATAATTAAAACATCCCATAAGGCATTTATGATTGTAGTTTTACTTTCGTTTATTTCAGTACTCTGTGGTTTTTTCCCTTTTTAAAACTTTTTAATCTCAATTAAGCCAACAAGTCCAGCGATAATAGCTCCACCAGTTTCAATGTTTTCAATGGTAAAAATAGTTTTAAGAGATTCAAAAGTAGTTTCTATTAGTTCAATATTAATGTGAAAGCTTCCCTTTTCAAGTGCTTTAACTTTTATTTCAATTTTCTTTCCAGTGTAAAGAATTTATTAGTCTCTTGAATAATTGCAGTAGTGTGAATTAAGCTACTAATCAACACATTTGCATCCAATTAATGTTGTTCTCCATCAAACTTTAATTTGAAATTATAGTCGCTAAATGTATTCATAATAAGACTACTAGGTTTTCATTTCTTTGTCTGTACAAATTTAGTCGAATTTATTTGAAAAGTATAAGACACGATAAGTATTTAATTTAATGCCACTTACATTCTGAGAATTATTTTACCGCAACACCAATCAAATTGCCAATTCCAAAGGTGATTGCCGCAGCAATAAGCCCAAAAACCACCATACGGAATCCCGAAAACCAAAGATTCTTTCCAGTGAATAATGTAATAGCGCCACCTATCACAAAAAGCCCTACAGCACTCATTATTACACTTAATATAATGGCATGAAATCCGGTAAAAAATATAAAAGGCATTAACGGTATTGAACCGCCAATGGTAAATAATAAAAACGAATAAAGCGCAGCTTCCATAGCCGAACCTTTCAATTCGTCGGCATTGATTCCTAATTCTTCTTTCACCAACACGGCATGTGCCAAAGTTTTATCTTTCATAATTTCAGTCGACATGCTGTGAGCTTGTTCTTCTGGAATTCCTTTTGCCATATAAATCAACGCCAATTCACGTTGCTCACCTTCGGGGTTTACTTCCAGTTCTTCCATCTCAATTTCCATTTGGTTTTCGTACAATTCCTGCGAACTTTTCACTGAAATCCATTCGCCCAACGCCATCGACAATCCACCGGCAAGCAATCCAGCAATACCAGCAAGCATTACAGCTTGATTTCCACCTGTGGCACCAGCAACGCCCATTACCAAACTAAAAACCGACAATAATCCGTCATTTCCACCTAAGACCGCTGCACGAATGGCATTTCCACCCACAGAGCGATGTTTTTTTTCAAACTTGGCGTGTTGTGTGCCGCTGATATTCTTATCGTTTTCCAGAATTGACCATAGAATTTTTACGTGATTGGTTTCTGTTCCAGTAATTTCAAGTTTATTTTTCTCTTTGGTTTTTATTATGGCATTCGACAGGCTTTTTTCGGTGTCCATCAATGCACCAAGTACGTAATCGTAACTGAATATTTTTCCAATCATATTCAGTGTCAATGCCCGCCACGAAGGCTTTATTAAATTTTCAATAGGCAAATTTATTTTGCGGGCAAAAGCCTCAGCATGACTTTGCTCAATTTCGCTCATTTGCCGAAATACATTGGCAACCGCCTCATCTTCTTCATTTTCTGCCAATTTGCGGTATAAATAACACGCATCTATTTCAGTTTGTAGACTTTTATTTTTCATGGGATATATTTTTTGTCAAAAGTAAAAAAAATAGTTGATATATGTCAGTGGTTCGTTATAAAATCGATTGAATATCTTAATATCAATCTGTTAAGGAACGTAACGCAAATTTATTGGTAATGTTTGCACCTTAAAATCTAACGCAAATGGGACATTTCGCTATGCGGGGGCGCCAAGCCGCAAATCAATCTATAAGTCTTAAATTGAACCGGTTAAATTAAGAACACACATGGCACATGCCGATTTATCGGTAGGGAAAACCTTTCGGTTCTTCTTTTTTTTTGCGATTTTGCGACTTTCCGACAGAATAACAAGACTTTTATAACGAACGGTGGATATGGAGTAGGCACAATTAAATGCCGCATTTTAAGATTAGAATGCAGATTAATTTAGATTAAACCGATTTACACTGATAATACTTAATGATCCAACAAGTTGAAATCCAATTTATAACCGCTAAATCGGCGTGTATCAGCATTCTTCTTTTACTTTCAAGCTAACTTAAATAAACTCTATTGCGTATTGCTTAAAATAAAAAAAAAACGAATCCCGAAATTGCTTCGGAACTCGTTGTATGTTGTTTTCGAATATCTAACCTTATAAAAACGCGAAAGGTAGTAACGCTTTACTACCAATCTTTGTTAACCTTAAATCTAATACTATGAAAAAATCACGATGCAAAAGTACAGCATTTTTCAATACGCTCCAAAACTTTTTAAAGAAATATGTTCTAAAAGTATGTTTTATAACATGATTTAACGGATAAATAACTAAAACCCGATAGATTTTAACGATAAACCTGTTTTTTCGTCCAGACCGAACATTAAATTCATATTTTGTACTGCTTGCCCGGAAGCACCTTTTAATAAATTATCAATCATGGAAACAATCAGCAATTTATCACCGTGTTTTTCCAAGTAAACAATACCTTTGTTGGTATTCACCACTTGTTTCATATCGGGATTTTTATCTACCACAAAGGTAAAAGCCGCATCTTTGTAAAAATCTTTGAATAATTTATTGGCTTCTTCGAGTGTTAAAAGGCAGTTTGTATAGGTTGTGGCATAAATTCCTCGGGCAAAATTACCACGAACAGGAATAAAATTCAATGCTTTTTTGAAACCTGGCTGCAAATGACGAAGCGATTGTCCAATTTCTTCTAAATGCTGGTGATCAAAAGCTTTGTAGATGGAAATATTATTATTGCGCCAGCTGAAATGGGATGTTTCAGAAGGCTTAACACCAGCTCCAGTGGAACCTGTAATGGCATTTACATGAATTTCGTCGCTCAATAAACCAGCAGCAGCTAATGGAAACAAAGCCAACTGAATAGTAGTAGCAAAACATCCAGGATTAGCTACGCGAGAAGCATTTTTAATATCTTCACGGTTCAGTTCAGGCAAACCATATACAAAATCATGGCTCGGACTTTTTGCACGGTAATCAGTTGATAAATCGATAATTTTCACGCTGGCAGGAATATTATTTCCAACCAAAAACTTTTTGCTATCACCATGTGCCGAGCAAAGAAAAAGTGCATCCACCAAATCCAACGGAAGTTCGGAGGTAAATACTAAATCTGTTTCACCAATCAATCCACTGTGCAGCTCTGCTATTGCATTTCCAGCATTGCTACTGCTGTTTACAAACACGATTTCCACCGCTGGGTGATTAATCAAAATCCGAAGCAATTCTCCAGCTGTATATCCGGCGCCACCTATAACGCCAACTTTTATTTTTGTCATGAGAAATGTTTTTTAGTTTAGACAGCAGTTTGAATGTTTTTTCGGCCTTTAATCCGTTCGAAAACAATCAGTTGTGTTAATTTTTCTTCTTAGTATCAAATTCATCTTGTAAACCCAACCAAAATTTTGGGAAATTGCCAAAATACAAACCTAACCTTAGGGCTGTATCAGCGGTAATTCTACGTTTACCGTTGATAATTTGCTAAATTCTGGTTTGTGGAACTTCCAAGGCTTTCGATAGTTTATAGGCAGAAACTGCTAAGGGTATCAAAAATTCTTCCTGTAGTATTTCGCCAGGATGTATATTAGCTAATTTGCCCATGATGAATGATCTTAAATTAATGATAATCAAGTCTTTCAACCTCTAAAGCATGATTATTTTCCCATTTGAATATTATCCGCCATTGAATATTTATCGGAATGTTATATAAGTCATTCAATTTCTCAAAAAGTTTTTCCAAATTATTTGAAGGCGGAAAGTGCAAATCCGTAACATGCTGTGAGTTGTTTAACATTTTCAGCTTTCGTCGTCCAACTTGTTGAAATTCAATTGGAATTCGTTTAACTCTTTCGCCTTCCCATATTTTTTCAGTATCCTTCGAGCCAAAAGAAATTATCACACTAGCGGTTGGGATTACTAACACCAAAGATAAGTGTTGTGTTTTATGTCACAAATATATTTTTTAAAACAACATTGAAATCACAAATAACCACAAAACAAGCAACAGCCATGTCCACTTATAATAATACGATTTTTTGTTTTTATGGCGTAAAACAAACATTAATACCAGATTTATCATCGCACCACCCATAAATTCCAGGAAATGCAGTGTTGATTCTGGAATTCTTCTTCGCTCTTTCATTGCTGCAAATTTGTCGTAAGCGAATACCAATCCACTCACCAAATTAATGATTAGGAGGTAGATAAAAAATATTGTTAAATTTGTCATCATTATTTTCAGTTTTAGAAGAAAGTTTGTTTGTCGTTTTTTCTGACAGTTAATTTTGTATTGTTATCACTTTTTTACCTGACTTTGGTTCCTGTTGCTTGCTAACCAGCGTTTAAATGCTTCAGTTTTGGGCGAAGGAATAGATTGAATGCTACGAAAAAGACCCTGTGTATTGGAAGCTTGGATTTTACGTTTTCTTCCACCGGTAGCAGTCATTTCAACTAAGGGACAGATTTTCACCCAGTTGGAATTTAGTTCTATAATAAACGACTTATATAAATGCGGTTAATTTACTCAAGTCATCGTTTGGCTTATCGAACTGACTCCAATACATACTCAAATCAAATTTTAATTTTTCGATATTCTCATAAAACCTATTGTGGGTAACTGCTCTTCG
>JBBQWB010000136.1:0-6544 GCA_038210985.1 Bacteroidales bacterium | reverse complement strand
GTCATGGTAATCATTCGTGTATCGGCTGGAAATATTGGTAATAATAATTGTCCCATAACCACAAAAGTACAGATTTTTATTTTACGACCATCATTCCCTTATCGACTGATTATCAATTATAGGTCTTGGAAGTCTGAATATACAGTTTGTTATTGTAAAGTTTAAATTGGAAATTTTAAATTTGTGCATAAGCATATCATCGCGAAGCGAAATCAAACAGATAATCCGACCGAAGGGCGGATACCTTTTAAAACTAAAACTTCTAAAATAATACTAAAATCGTACGGTGGCAACGGCAATCCGCAGGGGCGGAGCGTTAAGTTTCGAAATAAACTGAAAAAATAATGGTACGAATAACCGTATTTAATTGGTAATCAAGAGGTAATTGTTTGAGAGGTTTTTTTTGTAGAAAAAAGAAAATAAGTTGGGATTTTTTTCAAATACCATTCAAACTGTTTTATGAAATAATTTTGTATCTTTGCATAAAACAATGAGTTATGAAATATCTTGATCCGAAAAATGATTTAACCTTTAAGCGAATATTTGGTGAACATCCGCATTTGTGCATGAGTTTGCTTAATAGCTTACTGCCATTGGAAGATGGGCAGAAAATTGTTGAAATAACTTATCAAACAAACGAATTAGTTCCAGAAATTCCAATTTTAAAAAATTCGCTTGTGGATGTTCGTTGTACCGATAATTTTAACCGTCATTTTATTGTCGAAATGCAGATGTATTGGTCGGAAAGTTTCAAAAGTCGAGTTGTTTTTAATGCTTCAAAGGCTTATGTGAAGATGTTGGATAGTGCCAAAGAATACAGATTATTACAACCAGTTTATGCGTTGAGTTTAGTTAATGAAAACTTTGAGCATGATACCGATGAATATTATCACAACTATAAAATAGTGAATGTTAATAACTTAGAAAAACGTATTGAAGGTTTGGAATTTGTATTTATTGAGTTGCCAAAGTTCAAGTCTAAGAGTATTTCGGAGAAAAAGTTGGCAGTTTTGTGGTTGCGTTTTTTAACTGAAATAAATGAGAGTACATCGGTTGTACCTCCCGAATTGATAGAAGAAGCTCTGACCAAAGAGGCATTGCAGTACTTAGAAAACAGTTCATACACCAAAGAGCAATTGATACAATACGAAAAGTATTGGGACACTATTAGAACAGAGCGTTCAGCCTATATGGATGCTGAAGAAAAAGGCCGAGAAGAAGGCAGAGTAGAAGGCAGAGAAGAAGGTAGAAAAGAGGGTGAACAAATCAAATCTTTTGAAATTGCAAGAAAATTAAAAATTTCGGGTTTATCATCTGATATGATATCAAAAGCTACTGGTTTAAGTGAGGATGAAATTGAAAAACTTTAGCCTCGGAGTGGAGTGCCAGATATGCTCAGCAAATCTCGAGAAGGAATGCTGATTCGCCGTGACGAATTTAATTTTAAATTTATGCCTAAGCGAAGCACCATGATCGCGTTCTCGAACAGATAATCCGACCGCAGGGCGGATACCAAAACAGAGTGAGTGAGGAAGAAAGGGAAAAGGTGAAAGAGAAAAGCGGAGGTTGAGCCTGTCGAAACCGAAGAAATATTGATGTGATGATAAGTGGATAAGTGAATAAGTGGATGGGTGTATGTTATTGAAATACAATTTGTTATTGTAAAATCGAAATTTTAAATTTGCACCAAAATCTTGCATCTCGACTCCGTGGTCAGTGAGCGGTGTCTAACTGCTCGATGACCGATTTTGGCTCGATGACCGATTTTTTGCACTGCGATAGCGAAATTAAACAGATAATCCGACCGCAGGGCGCGGGCAGAAGCATTAGTTTTGCCTAACTTTTTTTTGGATGCTTTTTATTTGAGGCATATTAATTTATTAAAAGTTACTCATGCTTTCGCTTTGCTCAAGTGTGCCAAGACAAAAAATATCGTGAAAAAACAAATCAGTATAAGAAAAGATTCCAAATATTTTTCAATTAAGGTCGAAATCAGGAATCTTTAGTATTTTGATTTATGTATAATTTCTCTGCTAAATTCAAGTATTTTTTTTAGATAGATTAGTGAAAAAATAACTAATTTTGCAATCTAAAGCAACCTGAGGTGCAAAATAGAATACTAATCGCTAAGCAATAAACTATGAAAACTAAACTAGAAAATATTTTTCCTTTAATATCCGAAATTGATAAGAAATATTTAATGGATTTTCCTTTCCGACAATCCGATTATCTTATAGATGGAGAGATTCATCAATGGCATGGAGAATTTGAAAAAGTATATTCTCCAATTTACACAAAAGAAAACGGTTTGTATAATAATTACATTGGAGATTATCCGCGGATGGATGAGAAAACAGCCATAAGTGCTTTAAATGCAGCTGTTAATGCGTATGATAATGGACAAGGAGCTTGGCCAAAAATGACGGTAGAGCAGCGAATTGAGTGCATGCGAAATTTTGTGTTGCAAATGAAAGAACAACGAGAAATTGTGGTTAAATTTTTAATGTGGGAAATTGGCAAGAACGTAAAAGATTCGGAAAAAGAATTTGATCGAACCATCGATTATATTGTTGAAACAATTGATGCAGTTAAAGAGTTGGATAGAAATTCATCCAGATTTTCTATTGTACAAGGAATAATTGCTCAAATTAAAAGAGCACCTCTTGGAGTAGTATTATGTATGGGACCTTATAATTACCCATTAAATGAAACATTTACTACATTAATACCAGCACTTATAATGGGTAATACCGTTATTTTTAAGCCTTCAAAACTCGGAGTATTATTGCATTCGCCATTGCTAAAAGCGTTTAAAAATTCGTTTCCAAAAGGTGTGGTAAACATTGTGTATGGGGAAGGTCAAGAGGTAATCGCACCACTTATGAAATCTGGTAAAATAAATGTGTTAGCGTTTATTGGTTCGTGTAAAGTTGCCGATATTTTAAAGAAACAGCATCCACAACCTCATTTGCTTAAATCGGTGTTGGGCTTAGAAGCAAAAAATCCAGCAATTATTCTTCCAGATGCTAAAATTGAAGATACTGTAAAAGAATGTATAATTGGAGCCTTGTCGTTTAATGGTCAAAGATGTACTGCACTAAAAATGCTTTTTGTTCACGAAAGTATTTATGATAAATTTGTGGAAGTATTTGCAAATGAAGTTGAAAAGTTAATTCCAGGAATGCCTTGGGATAATAATGTAGATATTACTCCTTTGCCCGAAACAAATAAAACGGAATTTTTGAACGGATTAATTAGCGATGCATTAAGTCTTGGAGCTAAAATTTGTAACCCAACCGGCGGGATGTCGAATAAAACTCTCTTTTTGCCAACTGTATTGTCAAATGTAAATCAAAACATGAGAATATATATGGAAGAACAGTTTGGTCCAATTGTTCCCATTGTGTCTTATAAAGATATTCAGGAGCCCTTGGATTATGTGATTCATTCAACTTATGGTCAACAAGCGAGTATTTTTGGAGAAGATTACAACAAAATTTCGGTTTTAGTAGATACTTTGGTGAATCAAGTTTGCCGAGTAAATATTAATTCTCAATGCCAAAGAGGTCCCGATATTTTTCCATTTACAGGCAGAAAAGACTCGGCAGAAGGAACCCTGTCTATTAGCGATGCATTAAGAGTTTTTTCAATAAGAACTTTGGTGGCTTTTAAACAAAATGACGTCAACAAAAAAATATTATCGGAGATACTTAAAAACAAAAGTTCAAACTTTTTATCTACGGATTTTATTTTGTAAAATTTTGATAGCTAAAAACATGGTTTATTTTTGTCTGTTTTAGATTTATTTTTGAGAGGAAGTGCGGATGCCAAAACAGAGTGAGAGAGGGGGGAGTAGAAAGGTGAAAGGTAAAAGCGGAGGTTGAGCCTGCGGTGCAGTGAGCGGAGTCGAACTGTCGAAACCGAAGAAATATTGATGTGATGATAAGTGGATAAGTGGATAGGTGGATAGGTGGATGGGTGGATAAGTTGATAAGTGGATGAGTTGATGTTGTTGATATCCAGTTTGTTATTGTAAAATCGAAATTGTAAATTGGAAATTTGTAAATTTACGCCTAAGCGAAGCACCGCGATAGCGAATTCAAACAGATAATCCGACCTTAGGGCGGATATCAAAACAGAGTGAGTGAGGAGAGTGAGAGCTGAGGAATGTATGTTGCTGAAAAAATGTATCAGAAAAATAGATAATGTCCATTTCAATTAAAGTGTCCTAGTGTCGAAGTCAGGAAAAAAAGGGTTTGTTTTTGTGTATTTTAGATTTATTGATTTTTCCAATTTGCTAGCTGGCAAATGTAAAATACTGGAAATCAATTTATTTTTCAGAATTGAGGCGGAAATTAATTGAAGTAATTTACAACGAAGACTGAATTTAATTTTTTATCGGACAATATTGAAAGTAAGAGAGATATTATTACATACATTTGCTTTTCAGAAAATGAAGTATAAATAATAAAATAATCTGTTTTAATATTGTAAACGTCTATGAATAAAATTATAAAGCCTTGTCTGATAGCCTTATTGGTAGGAATTTCGTTTCTGAATTGTGTGAATACCACGAATGGTCAAGCGAGTTTGGTAACTCCAACAGATTCCGTTTCACGTCTTACTATTTTGTTTGCCGGTGATGTAATGGGTCACCAACCCCAGATTGATGCGGCTTGGGATGCAAGCAGCGAAAGCTATCAATATGATAGTTGTTTTAATTTTGTTCGATTGTTGGTTTCTTCATACGATTTTGCCATAGCCAACCTTGAGGTTACGCTCGGAGGTTCTCCATACACTGGATATCCTCAGTTTAGTTCGCCTAATAATCTTGCACTGGCTCTTAAAAATGCTGGCTTTGACCTTCTGGCTACCGCTAATAATCACAGCGTTGACCGTGGGCGAAAAGGAATAGAACGTACCATTCAAACCCTCGATAGTTTGGGAATTCCGCATTACGGAACTTATATTGACAGTTCGTCCAGAAGCTCCGCTTATCCGCTAATTGTCAGTAAAAATGGAATTAAAATCGCCCTGCTTAATTATACTTATGGAACCAATGGTATTAAAGTTCCCAGTCCAAATATTGTAAATTTGATTGATGAAAATCAAATTATTGCAGATTTGAAAGCTGCCAAGGATTCCATGCCTGATAAAATTATTGTATTTACCCACTGGGGCGATGAGTATAACAACCAACCGAATGATAGACAGAAGAATCTTGCTAAGTTTTTCTTTGATAATGGTGCCGATATTGTAATTGGCGGTCATCCACATGTGTTACAAAAAATGGAGCGTTATCCATATCCCGATAGCACTGGGAAAGAGGTAATGATTGTATATTCGCTAGGAAACTTCATTTCGGCACAGCGAACAAGCCCAAGAGATGGCGGTGCTACCATCGGATTTGAACTAATCAAAAAAAATGGAAAGACGGAAATTGGCTTTTCGGGTTATTATCTTACTTGGGTTTGGATTCCAAAAGTGGACGGAAAAGACCAATTTTACATTATGCCGATTTCTTCCTCTGAAACAACCTCAGATCTTATAGATGCAAATTCCGCTGCCAAAATGAAAATATTTGCCGATAAAAGCAGATCTCTATATAACACATACAACAAAGGAATAGAGGAGTTTGTCTTCGATGTAAACACAAAAGAGTGGAAAATAAAGGGCAGCGAAAAGTAAATAATGCTTGTAAAAAAAACGCCAACTTCTTCGTTATAGGCAATGGCGGTTGACAATAACAGAACAATTTTAAATAGTGTCTAAAATAAATCAAATGGAAAAAAAACAGGACAATACTAAAATTCTTAAAAATAAATACATACCAACTGCCGAATTTTATAGCCAAATAATTGACAGCTTACAAGATTATTCAATTTTTACGTTAGACCAAGAATTAATCATTAATAGTTGGAGTTCTGGCTCAACAAAAATATTTGGTTACGAAGCGGAGGAAGCTATTGGAGAACCTTTTGATTTAATATTTACAGAGGATGATTTAAAAAATGGTATTCCAAAAAAAGAAATTGAAACAGCTTTAAACGAAAGTAGAGCAACAGATAATAGATGGCACATTTCTAAAGACAAGACTATGTTTTATGCTTACGGGTTGGTTTTTCCACTTATAGGTTTAGACGGAGAAAGGATGGGCTATGTTAAAATATTGCGCGATTTGACAGATAGGAAACAATCTGAGGATGCTATAAAAAAACATGTCAGAGAATTGGAAGAACTTAATACTCATAAAGAGAGTGTTCTTGCAATACTTTCACACGATTTAAGAAGTCCCCTGTCATCCATTATTGGAACAGCAAAATATTTGAAAGAACATTTTTACAAAATGAAGCCCGAAGCTGTTCAGGAAATGCTTGACTTACTTTATAAATCATCAACGGATGAATTAGATATGTTAGACTATTTAGTAGAATGGGCAAGAATAAAATATGCGGCAGATGCTTTTTCTCCAACAAAAATAAAACTAACCGAATACATTGATAAAGTATTTGAAACTTTAACCGAAAGTGCTTCCATAAACGCG
>JBBQWB010000135.1:0-6807 GCA_038210985.1 Bacteroidales bacterium | reverse complement strand
CAAGGTATATCAGCATTGAATTATCAATCAATACATAAGGGGTCGATTTTACATTAATTTTGTATGTGCTATTATCATCTACTGCAAGTTTTAATTTAAACTCATCTCTAATCTTCAATTCTTGATTTTGAGAATAAGTGAAAAGCATTGACGAAAACAAGAAGATTGATAAAAAACAATATTTCATTTTGATAATTTCGTTAACAGAACTGGATAAAATGACAGCAGTAGATGCTAAATTACAATTTTATTACGAAATAATTTAAGATAATTCGTCAAAAACAAGATTTTTAGCGTTGAATTATAAGATAGCAAATTAAAATTTGTACTTTTGCTTAATCAATTTCTTTTACAAAATTTATGAAGCAATTTTTTTACAGTTCGATAATAGTTGTTTTGTTATTTCAGGCAGTACCTTTAAAATCGCAAGATAGAGTTGTTTTTAAGGAATATGGAATTCAATACATATCCTCTTTTTCGTTTCACAATGGAATTCAGTCGATTGAAATTCCGGGAAAAAAATTGCCCAACAATCTTTCCATATTTTCGCTGCATCAAGTAGTTGGATACCTGTTTAATCCACATTTTAGTATAGGAATGGGCTTAGGTTTTGAAAAGTGGCGTCGCACATCTTTTATTCCAATTTATGCCGACGTGCGTTTAAATTTACTTCGAGGAAGATATTCGCCCACCATGATGTTAAATTTGGGTTATTCAAGTAAATGGTACGAGTCGCCTCGTCCCGATCCAGTTGAAAGAGTAATTAATGGAGCAACCGAAGGTTTGTTTTTTGAAGGTGGAATAGGAGTGAGGGTTATGTTTCAGGAAGCAAAATCGGTATTTTTTGCCATAACATACAAGATGCAAGAATCGGATATAAAATATTCCGATGATGATAATTCGGGATTGTCTCATTTAACAACCAATCAAGCCAAAAAGGTTAAATATCAGTTTGTTGGAGCTAGAGTCGGAATGATTTTCTAGGTTTTCATAGCATCTTTAATCATTTGATAATGGCAACGCATTACGGTGTTGTTTTCAAAATCGCGTAAATGCAAACCGTTTCCTCGGCACCAGTCAAACACATCGCAATGTTCGCATAAACCAACTTTTGTCCAGCTTCGGTTTCGCATAATTCCAAAACGATTGTTCCAAACATCCATAAAATCATCCGTGTAAATATTTCCCTGAACTACCTTGTGGCTGTTATTCGGACAAGCCGAAATGGAGCCGTCATTTAATACAGAGCCAATGTTGATTCCGGCACGACACATAAAATATCCATCGCGTACTTTTCCTTCAAAACTACCTAAAAAGCCCTCGCAACCAAACGAAGCGATTGTTTTTTCTTCTTCGCGAGTAGCTTCAATAAATTTCATTAAATCTAAAAATTGTTTATCCGAAATATGTAATTCTGGATTTTCTTTTGCCCTGCCAATAGGTGAAATCGTAAAAATTCGCCAAAATTTCACACCTAAACTAATTAATAATGCTTTAATTTCGGGTAACTTATCAAAATTACGAGCATTTATGCAGGTAACCACATCAAAGGCAATGTCTTCATTTGTAGCAACTATCGTTTTTATGGCTTCCATGGCTTTTTTATATGAAGCATTTGAACCTCTAAGCCAATTGTGCTCTGCTTCCAATCCGTCTAAACTTACGGTAATTGACCGTAATCCCGATTTTAATAAATTATCGAAACGTTCGTTAGTGAGAGCGAGTCCATTGGTTACCATTCCCCATGGATAGCCTTGTTTGTATAATTCTAATCCAACTTCTTCCAAATCTTTACGCATCAGTGGCTCACCTCCAGTTATTACAATCATTACTTTATTTGGATTGTATGTTTTTCTGACTTCTGAGGTAACCTTTAAAAAGTCTTCAGCGGGCATGTCTGGTGAACTTTTATCACTTCTACAATCGCTACCACAATGAATGCATTGAATGTTGCAACGTACGGTACATTCCCAAAATAGATAGGTTAAATCGTGAACTTTCGCTTCTACATTCATGTATTTATTTAATACATTGAGCGACATTCGTTGACGAAATTTTGGATAAAAGAGATTTTTATAGTCCATATTATTTTTCGTTGGAATTTTTATTTTCGGTTGGAACTGTTACTTTGTAATCGTAAGTATTCACACCATAAGCAGTTACTGGTTTCATTACACGGTTACTATCGGGTTTGTATGCCGGTTTTTTCTTTTTCACAGGTATTTTTTCTTCTAAAATAGGCTTCTGAAGTGTGATGTTGGGTTGGTTTTTTGAAGTATCCTTTGCCGAATTTATTATTGATTTAGTTTCAGTTGATTCTGAATTTACGGAAGTGTTATTTTCAACATTTTTTGATCGACAGCCACTAATAAATAAAAAACTTACTCCTAAAAAGTAAACTGCAATTTTGTAATATTTTAATCGTACGGTTTTAAAAAATATTTTCATAGACAAAAGTTTGGTTGAAACAGATATTATTCATCATTAAATGGAGTTCCACTTTCTTGTTCAATATATATAATTCGCTTTACTCCATAAATAGCCTCAATTTGCCAGATAGTATCCGAATTAATAATTTTAGGTTTTGGGACACTATCGTTTGTTGTTGCTATATTTTTGTTTGATTCTTTAGATTCGATTTGTTTAGTTTTGCATCCACTTAAAAATATAAAACATACTCCTAAGCAGTAAGTTAGCAATTGATAATATTTAGTTTTTGAATTTGAGTACGATTTTTTCATCAATCTAAATGTTGGGCCTAAAATTGAAAGAGTTAGTTAGATTGCTATTTTGATTTAACGTTTTATAATTACTCATTTTTACGCCATACATTGCTTTAACTTTATGTCTTAGATTGCTACATGAACTTGAAATAAAAAAAATCAAACCTAACAAAAACAGGAATAATGGATGATAATAAAATTGTAATTTGATTTTTTCTCCCTTCATTAATATATTCTATTTGATTTTTTTATTAATGAAATTTTGATTGACAACTACTGAAGTATCAGGACTAGGTTGCTTGAATTTTTTTTCTTTTACACCGTACATTGGTGCAATCCCACCATCGTTTGGGTTGTCTTCGGACTTTTTACAAGCATTTAAAACAAACAGTAAAAGTCCAAATATAAAAAGTGTAAATCGTAAATGTTTTTGTTTTTTATACATGAAATTATTTTTGTACAATAAAGTTTTTGCTTATTGTTTTACGTCCGTCGCTTAAACTTAAAATATAACTACCAGATGTAAATGCGTTTATATCGATTTTTTTCTCTTGAGCATTGTCTTCAATAATAAATTGATCGGTTAAAATTAGTTGACCTATAGATGAATAAATTGCTAGTTTAATATCGCTTTTAAATTCGATTTTAAAACGTAAATAAAAGCAATTTTGAGTAGGATTAGGATATAAAATTGCGTCGAAAAATTGTGAATTTTCCAAAGGAGAATTTTCGTCAGTATCGCTACGAGATGGACAATTTTTTTTATTTATTTCAGAAGTTGAAGTATCAATTGGAGCAATTGTTTTAGTGTCGTCGGGGTAACAAGGCGGGCGACCAGAGTGAGGCAGATTGACATTTATAATATTTTGACGCGAAATTTGATACGTTAAAGTTTGCGGAAGAAATTCGCCATGATTTTCAGCTTCATCCACATCTTTAAATGTAATTTGTATCGTTTTATTACCCCATTCAGTTTCGCCAGTAAATGAAAAATTTCCAGCCGAATCGGATACTAATTCATTCACTCGATTATTTGATTTGTCTTCAATTTTTATGGCAATTCCTGGTAAATTGTCGTTACATATTTCGGATTTTATATTCCCATTTATCTTAAAATAGTTTGTAGGAGCTCCATATTGTGCTAATATTTTCGAGCTAAATCCTATCATTAAACCAATAAAACTCAAAACATAACGCAATAAATAAAGATAGTATGACTTCATAAATTAAAATTTGACATAAAGATAACTCAAAAAATCAAAATAAATTGCTTGTCGAATCGTTTTTTCTGAATTTCAATCCTTTAAAATTTATTGGACTGCGTTACAAATTGCAAAAGACACAAAGGGTTTTACTTCAGGGTTAATGATTTACACATGTAGTCGTTATACCGATACGGTTTCTGTAATAGTCCAATTCAATAAACATCTTTTGCACAATAACATAAACTCTATCGGTATAAATACATTTTGCAAAGATAAACAATAGTTACTACAAAAACAAGTTAATTAAATAATATTCAGTATAATAAATTTATATAGCTGTTGCTACAAAAAGTAAGAAATATCTACCTAACTCTTATGAAATAAAGAAACCTTGAAGTAAGTTCCGATTAATATTATGTTCTGCTTGGTTTTCGATAAAAATTGATGAAAAATCAGGGAATAATAGCCATATATTTTGTTCTATTCATATTAGGAGCACATAGAAATAATATTTATTTTGTGAAATAACCAAATAGATGCTAGGAAATCGATATGAGTTGAAATTATTGTTAATTATAAACCCCAATTATATTTACATCAGCGAACAGTGAATATTAATGTAATTTTTTTTAATTATATTTAGTAAAATTTAATTATATTTGATGCTTGTATTTATGGTGAAAAGTCTTTAGCTTTTGTTGGGACTGAGAGGGCGAAGCTGTAGATAGTGATTGCACAATAACCCCAACTTCATCGTTATTTTTACAACAAATTTGGATTATCCAGAAAAAAACATTTTGTTTGTTTTCATTTCCTTTTTTGCTCCAACCCTCATGGTTGCAAGTAAATGAAAATGTACATTGTTTTATTCGGAACTCTAAAAATTTGTTGTTTCAAATGAATTTATTCCACCTATCCATCCATATAAGAAATATCCACCATAAAAAATGATAAAAGCAGAATTTATTTTACACAGAAATCAGGAGCGAATCAAGCTGTTTTTTGGTTTTGATGATGCCATAAAAGCAAAAGTACGAAGTATTGTGGGTTCGGCATGGAGTCAGACCAACAAGGCTTGGTTGGTGCCTAATAATGCTGAAACAAGGGAGCAATTGAAGAAGTTGTTTCCAGAAATGGTGTTGCCTGTATTGGAGAAAGAGGTTGTTGCAGAAAAAACTGTTGATAAAACAATGACAAAAAAGAGAAACGATAGGGATTTGATAAAGGTTGAAGTCATTGGAAAAAAGATTATTTTGAAAATGCCTAAAAATGATACGGATATTGCCTTTGCAAGGTCATTAAAATATATTAGATGGGTTTCAAGTAATTATTTTTGGGAAATTCCTAATTATCCAGGCAATCTTGATTTGATAAAAGATCACTTCCAAAACAGAATTGATGAATTTATTGTACATGAAAAAATTGACATCAATATTAATAATGAAGTTCGAACATTAAGTGCCAATGATTTGTTAATTATCAAAACCAAGACAGGACGACTAAAATTGATTTTTGCTTTTGATAAGGATTTTATGAACTTGTTGAAAAAGTACCCATATCATATTTGGGATGCTAAAAACAAGTGGTGGACTATTCCTTTCTCCGAAAAATATTTGGAAGAAATAAAATATTATGCTGATGAAAAAGGCATTAATCTTATATTTGAGGATGAACCTTCGGGGACAAATGGGGTAAAAAGGATGAGTCCGTATGACATTCCAAATTATCGTAATTGTCCAGAAGAGATGATTTTGAAATTAAGAGAGATTCGATACAGTGAAAAGACAATAAAAACTTATCGTGCTGCATTTGAGGAGTTTATCAATTATTATTATCGATATGAAGTTAATAAAATTGATGAACAGATGATTATACAATTTTTGCGTTATTTGGTGATGGAACGGAAAGTGTCTACTTCTTATCAAAACCAGTCGATTAACGCAATTAAGTTTTACTATGAAAAGGTTTTGGGTGGTCAGCGAAAGTTTTATTTTATCGACCGTCCAAAGAAGGAGAAGACACTGCCCACGGTATTGAATGAGGAAGAAGTGAAGCGTTTGTTTGCAAATGTTGACAATATTAAGCACAAATGTATATTGATGTTGGCTTATTCTTCGGGATTGCGATTGGGAGAAATTGTAAGATTGCGTTTGGTTGATATCGACCGCGAGAGGATGCAAATAAGAGTAGAGCAAAGCAAAGGCAAAAAGGATAGATATACAAAATTGGCGGTTAAATTTTTAGCGATTTTAGATTTGTATCTTGTCCAATATAATCCTAAAGAATTTGTTTTTGAGGGTGCAAAAGGTGGTGAATATTCACCGAGTAGTATTCAGAATACGATAAAAGCTGTTTCGAAAAGAGCCAATATTGAAAAAAATGTAACGATGCACACTTTGCGACATACTTTTGCAACACACTGTTTGGAGAATGGCGTAGATTTGAGATATATTCAGAGTTTAATGGGCCACGAAAGTAGTAGAACCACAGAGATTTACACTCATGTTACTACAAAAGGGTTTGACAATATAAAAAGTCCACTAGATAATTTGGATATTTAAAAATTATTATTATATTTGCTTCCAATTATTCGTGTTGAATAATCACAATGATTAAATAAATGGTGAGCCTTATGAAAACTATCACTTTTTTGATTAAGCTACTAAAAAACAATACTATAAAGAAAAATATAAACATAAATCCAAGTGAGATATAGTCGCCATTAGGCGACTATCCACTCGTTAGTAGCAACTTTAGACAAAATACATCATTAACAAAATAAATTATGCAATTTAAAGACTTAAATTTTAAAATTTCTGTAATTGGAGCGTTACACGACTTGGGACATTACAATGAAGAGGCTGAAAAAATAAAAGACG
>JBBQWB010000134.1:0-6926 GCA_038210985.1 Bacteroidales bacterium | reverse complement strand
CCAGAATACTTGCAGAGCTATCTCAATGAGTTTTGCTACATGTTTAATCGAAGGTATTTTGGCGAAAAAAAATTTGACAGACTTCTGATAGCAGGAATTAGCTATAAAAATGAGTTTAGGTATAACATTAAGTAGTCATATACTATTATATAAATACAATGTCAATAGCTAAGAGATGATATTTCATTATTTTTGAGTTAATATTATTTTTAGATTTTAATCGTTCGTTAATATTAAAAACACAATTAGGGATATAAATTATAGTGTTGGCTTCTCGTTCGCCACGGCGAACGAGAAGCCAACAAATTACCCTTTACTATTTTCCAAGCTATCAAAAATATCGGTAGCTAGTTTTCTGAAAATTGGAATTGTAATTTCGTTTTGTTTATAGTTCATTAATTTTCCTTGGTCTGCAGCATCGGCTAAACCTTGGGCAATTGGAATTTGAGCCACTAATTTCGTTCCTATGGAACAAGCAAGTGCTTGTCCTCCACCCTTTCCAAAAATATAATATTTTTCTTCGGGATGTTCGCTTGGAGTAAACCATGACATGTTTTCAACAACCCCAAAAACAGGAACATTAACCTGTTCGTGCATAAACATTAATCCTGCTTTTTGAGCATCCGAAACGGAAACTTTTTGAGGAGTAGTAACGATAATCGAGGTTGAAGGTTTAGCATCGTTAACCAACGTAATAGGAATATCTCCAGTGCCAGGAGGAAAATCAATTACCATCACATCAATATCGCCCCAAAGTGTTTCGTTAATCATTCGGGATAAAATTTGAGAAGCAGCTGGTCCTCGCCACATTAAGGATTGTGTTGGATTTAAAAAAAATCCAATGGACATAATTTTAACGCCAAATTTTTCAACTGGTAAAAAAACTTCTTTATCATTAATAATTGTAATTTCGGGTTTTTCTTCTTCTATTCCAAAAAGAATGGGAATGGATGGGCCGTACACATCTGCATCCAACAATGCTACTTTTAATCCATTGCCAGCATAAGATAATGCTATATTTGCTGCCACTGTTGATTTTCCAACACCACCTTTTCCCGATGCTACAGCTACTCGGTACTTAATTTTGTTTAACTCTTGTAATTCTGACATATTTAAATTTTATAAGATTATCTCGAAAAATATATGCAAACGTACCAAAATTATTGAAATAACAAGTTAAATAAACGGATATTTTGGAGTATGCAGATAACCAATTTAAAATCACATTTAAATTCAATTCCTTTTTGACAAATATTTCGGCAAGTATGACTTTAAACACAAATTTCCGTTAATCTTTTTCCTTTTTTTCATACTTTTGCCAAAAAGAACAAGATGGGAATTCAAAAACCAACAATAACAAAAGGCACACGTGATTTTACGCCGATAGAAATGTCGCGCCGCAACTATATTTTTTCAACCATCCGGAACTGTTTTGAACGATATGGCTATCTTCCTATTGAAACACCATCGCTTGAAAACCTATCTACATTGATGGGAAAATATGGTGAAGAAGGCGACCGCTTATTATTTAAAGTTTTAAACTCTGGTAATTTTTTAGAAAAAGCTGGGGATGATTTTTCGGATTATAAAAAAGTGATTTCAAAAATTTCGGAAAAAGGTTTGCGTTATGATTTAACCGTTCCTTTTGCTCGATTTGTTGTGATGCATCAAAACGACATTACCTTTCCTTTTAAACGCTATCAAATACAGCCTGTATGGCGTGCCGACAAACCTCAAAAAGGACGTTATCGCGAATTCTATCAATGCGATGCCGATATTATTGGAAGCAACTCTTTGATAAACGAAGCCGAACTTTTATCTCTAATTTCGAGCGTTTTCTCCTCCTTGAAAATTAATATTGTTATAAAACTCAACAATCGAAAAATTTTATCGGGAATTGCCGAAATGATTGGTCAGCCAGATAAAATAACCGATATAACCGTTGCTATTGATAAATTAGATAAAATTGGCATTGAAAACGTAAACAAAGAACTTTTGGAAAAAGGAATTTCCGAAGAAGCAATTGAACGTTTACAACCAATTATTTTGCTGCAAGGCAATACCGAGACTAAAATCTCACACTTGAAAGAATGGTTTAAAGATATTGAAATTGGTTTAACTGGAGTGGAAGAACTAGAAAAAACGTTCGAGTATATTAAATTACTTTCCGTTAATTTCCCTGTTGAACTTGACTTAACTTTAGCTCGTGGTTTAAATTATTATACTGGAATTATTATCGAAGTTAAAGCGGTTGATGTTGCCATTGGAAGCATAACCGGAGGCGGACGTTACGATGACTTAACTGGAATTTTTGGCTTATCCGACATGTCGGGAGTTGGTATTTCGTTTGGTGCCGATAGAATTTATGATGTATTAAACGAAACCAATAGTTTTCCCGAAGATTTGGAATCGCAAACAAAAGTTTTGTTTTTAAACTTTGGCGATTCGGAAGAAAAATACATTTTACCTATTTTACAAAAAGTTCGTGAAGCTGGAATAAATGCCGAATTATATCCCGATCAGGTAAAGATAAAAAAGCAAATGACGTATGCCAATGCTCGTAAAATACCCATTGTTGTCATAGCTGGCGAATCGGAAATTGAAAACCAAAACATTCAAGTTAAAAATATGATTAACGGAAGTCAAACCACCGTAAACATTCACGAATTAATAATAGAAATAAACACCCATTTAGCGTAATATAATTTGAAATTTAATTTTATGAAAACACACATAATATCACCCGAACCAATTAGTATCGACCTTCTGAAAACGATTTTACAAAACAATATTAAAATTAAACTTTCGGAAGAATCAAAACAAAGAATTGAAAAATGTCGAAAATATTTAGATGAAAAAACCATCAAATCCGATCGTCCAATTTATGGTGTAACTACTGGATTTGGTTCCTTATGCGACCGCACGATTTCGTTTGAAGATTTAGGAACACTTCAAAAAAACCTTGTTATGTCGCATGCTTGTGGCATTGGCGATGAAGTTCCTGCCGAGATTGTGAAAATTATGATTTTTCTGAAAATTCATGCTTTATCACTAGGACATTCGGGCGTACAGCTAAAAACAGTGGAACGCTTGGTGGCGTTTTTTAATCACAACATTACTCCAGTTGTGTATCAATTGGGTTCCCTTGGTGCATCGGGCGATTTGGCTCCATTGGCTCATTTGTGTTTACCATTGATTGGCGAAGGCGAAGTGGACTTTAATGGCGAACGAATCAGCGGGAAACAACTCAACCAAAAAATGAATTGGGAATCTATTGATTTACAGTCAAAAGAAGGTTTGGCATTATTAAATGGCACTCAATTTATGAGTTCGTATGCAAGCTGGTTAATGATTAAAAGCAAAAAATTATCCGACATTGCCGACCTCATCGGAGCTATTTCCCTAGATGCTTTTGATGGCAGAATAGAACCTTTTCATCCATCTATTCATAAAATCAGACCTCATTATGGACAGCTGGAAACTGCGGAGCATTTCAATAATATTTTAAGTGGATCACAAATTATTGTTCGTGAAAAAAAACACGTTCAGGATCCATACTCTTTCCGTTGCATTCCACAAGTTCATGGAGCTTCAAAAGATGCTATTTATTATATTCGTAGTGTAGTTGAAACCGAAATTAATTCCGTTACCGATAATCCAACCGTTTTCCCAGATGAAGACATGGTGATTTCGGCAGGTAATTTTCATGGTCAGCCATTGGCAATAACCCTCGACTTTTTAGCCATCGCATTATCTGAACTTGGGAATATTTCGGAACGCAGAACGTATCAATTGATTTCGGGCAAACGCGAACTTCCCTCTTTTTTAGTGGCAAAACCTGGACTTAATTCAGGATTTATGATTCCGCAATACACCGCTGCATCCATTGTTAATCAAAACAAATCGCTAACAATGCCCTGTTCGAGCGACTCCATCGAATCCTCGCAAGGTCAAGAAGACCATGTGAGCATGGGTGCAAACTCTGCTACCAAAGCTTTCCGCATTGCCGAAAACTTGGAACGTATTTTAGCTATTGAATTGCTAAATGCCGCACAAGCAATGGAGTTCCGTAAACCATTAAAATCATCGCCAATCATCGAATCATTTATTAGCGAATATCGCCAAAGTGTTCCGTTTGTTGAAAACGATACCATTTTATACGAATTGATGCAGAACTCGGTTAAATTTATTAAAAACACCGATTTAACTTTGTAGTGTTTGCAAAAAAATGCCAACTTTGTCGTTTACCATAGCGATTTGTCATTCTGAATGAAGTGAGGAATCTATAAACGTAGATGCTTTGCGACGAAAAAAAAGAAAAAGTTACACAGAGTTACACGGTGTACACACAGTTTACACAGTTTTTTTTCTGTGAAACACTGTGCCCTTCGCTTTAGCGAACTGTTCGCCGCGACGAACTGTGTAACAATTTCTTTTTAACCATATAAGATTTTTCTCTGTTTAACTTTGCGGTGAAAAAAAACAAAAAACTTTTTCTATAACAAATTAAAAAACTCATAAACCATCTTTTGTAATACTTCTAAAAAAAAATATTACCTTTGCAACCTAGAATTTAAAAATTATCCGAAAAATGGACGATTATCATTCGTGTTGCTAATCTGAATAGAGGTTTTTGAACTTCCTCTATTCAACAATTGATGGAGGAAATAGTATGAAAAACCTTTTAAAGAACGGACGAGGTTTGGTTTACACCGAAAATAGCGAAGAAGCTCTTTGGATTAATATTGAAGAGCCAACCCCAGCCGAAAAAAATTACTTACTAAACGAAATTGGAATTCCCGAAGAGTTTTACAACGACATTGAAGACGTTGATGAGCGCCCTCGTATTGAATACGAGGATGGTTGGTTTTTAATCATTCTGCGTTTGCCTATCAAAAACAACGATCCCAAACTGCCTTTTTCAACTGTTCCCCTTGGAATTATTTTTAATGAAACCTATTTTATTTCTATTTGTTTTTATAAAACAGATGTTATTTCCGACTTCATATTATATTCTCGTCGTAAGAACATAACAAAAAAAGACAATTTTGACTTAGTGCTTCGTCTTCATTTATCATCCAGTGTTTGGTTTTTGAAATACTTAAAACAAATCAATCAAAATATTAAACTTGCCGAACAGGAACTCGAACAATCGATTAAAAACGAGGATTTACAAACACTTCTTCAACTCGAAAAGTGCTTAGTATTCTTTACTACATCCTTAAAATCAAACGACATTTTGGCACATCGAATAAAAAATCTTCGTGAATATAGAGATACTTTTGATGAAGATTTAATTGAAGATGTGGACATTGAACTTCGTCAGGCATTAGAAATGACAAATATTTATAGCGACATTTTAAGTGGAATGATGGATGCATACGCATCCGTAATCTCGAACAACTTAAACATCATAATGAAGCGATTAACTTCCATTTCAATTATTTTAATGATTCCCACTTTAATAGCCAGTTTGTATGGAATGAATGTGCCAAACTCGCTTGAACACAATACGTTTGGCTTTGTTATAATAGTTTGTGTATCCATTTTCTTATCATTGATTGGAGCAATTACTTTTATGAAACGAAATTGGTTTTAACCAATTAAAAAAACCCTCAATAATAATTATTGAGGGTTTTTTATTAAGAAATGAAAGCCAATATCTTTACTTTCAAAATAGTCTTATCTTACCGCTATCGATTCAATTTCAACCAAAACACCTAATGGCAATTTCACTACGCCGTATGCTGCACGTGCAGGTGGATTTTCGGGAAAACATTTTCCATAAATGCCATTCATCACTTGAAAATTATCCATATCGCTTAAAAGACAGGTTGTTTTAATTACGTTTTCGAAGCCTAAACTAGCTTCTTTTAATATTGCACCAATGTTTTTCATTACCTGCTCGGTTTGTGCTTCAATTCCTTCGGGAATTTGACCATTTTCGGGATTAATTGGAATTTGACCTGAAATAAAAACCATTCCGTTAGCTTCAATAGCTTGACTATATGGACCAATAGCCTTTGGAGCATTTGCTGTACTAATAACTTTTTTCATATTATTTATGTTTTTATGATTTCTGCTACGAAGGTATAAATTTTAAAGGTAATGACTGTAAAAAATCAAGATTAAAAAACCCAGCAGTGCGAAGTCTCAGCAGTGCGAAGTCTCAGCAGTGCGAAGTCTCAGACTTCGCACAACGATTTTCATAAATCTGCTTTCACAATATCAATTACAAAATCTAAATCCGCATAATTTCGAGCACTTGAATATAAATAATCTTCCGGATTTTCAACAATTCCAGCTTTCACTGGATTATTATGTATGTATTTGATTTTCTGTTTGATGAATTTATTACTATAAAGTTCAATAGGGTGATTATCCTGTTTCCAAAATTGAAATTTTTCATTATTTCTACATTGCGCCCCAAATTCTAAAAACTGGTTTATCATCCATTTATGCTCCTCTTCACTACTCGAAATTAGACTTAAAGTTATTGTTCTACTTGTAAATTTTTTAAAATCTCGAATTATATCGCTTAGATTATTATTGGATGCCTGAGCAACAAGATGAATATGATTCTTCATTATTACATAAGCATAAATAATAAGGCCTTTTTCTTTCTGACAATATTTCAAACTGTCAATAATAATATCTCTATGTGTTTTTTGGTTAAAAACATCCATCCATCCAACAACTGTGGTGGTTAAAAAATAAACTTTGGATTGATCGTAAATTTTAAACTTGAATCCCATTTATTTATTTTTTAAAGTCCATTGTGCGAAGTCTGAGACTTCACACAGCTTTGAGTTTCCATTGTGCGAAGTCTGAGACTTCACACAGCTTTGAGTTTCCATTGTGCGAAAGTCTGAGACTTCACACAGCTTTGAGTTTCCATTGTGCGAAGTCTGAGACTTCACACAGCT
>JBBQWB010000133.1:0-7329 GCA_038210985.1 Bacteroidales bacterium | reverse complement strand
GGCTGCGATGTGGGCTGTTGGTGGTGCGATGCAAAGGATAGTTGGAATGCGATTGATTTTCCTTTAGTAAAGGTAGATTTGGTAATTGATAGAGTTAAAGAATCGGGAGCTAAAGCAATAGTTGTTACGGGTGGAGAACCTTGTTTAAATAATTTGGATTACTTAACTCGGGAACTCAAATTAATTGGAATTGAAACGTTTCTTGAAACTTCAGGTTCTGAAGTAATCACTGGTTTTTGGGATTGGGTTTGTATATCGCCAAAAAGGAACATCCCTCCTATTGCTCAACAACTTTTTATGGCAGACGAAATTAAGATAATTGTTTTGGACAAAGATGATTTTTTGTGGGCAGAAACATTTACTTCGAATGTTAAAAAACATTGCAAATTATACTTACAACCCGAATGGAGTCGTTTTAAAGAAATTACTCCACTTATTGTTGAATACATCAAAAAAAATACACAATGGGAAATTTCGTTACAAAGTCATAAATTCATGAAAATCCCCTAACATAAATTTAAATGAAGCAAATAATCTTATTAATTTCAATTTTCGCCATATCTTCAATATTGCTTGCACAACCTGGAGCTAATGGAGTTACTACAAAGTCGAAAAAGGCTGAAAAAGCATACCAAAAAGCGATTAAAGCTCTTGACAAAAGAGATATGGAAACAGTTTATATGAATTTGGAAAAAGCAATTGAAGCCGACCCAAATTTTATTGAAGCATATATTGTGATGGGCGATAGTTATTCGTTGAAAGGAAACTGCAAGAAAGCTGTAATTTATTACCTAAAAGCGATTGAAATCAATCCTGATTTTTTTCCATCCATTTATTATCTGTGTGCCATTCAGCAAATGCAATGTGGATATTATATCGATGCTTTGATAAACTTTGAGAAATCAGTTTCTGCTAAAACTCCAAGTTCAAGCGATTTGGGGATGATTAAACGATTTATGAATAGATGCGAATATGCTTCCAATTTGATGAAAAATCCGATGAATTTTAATCCTATTAATATGGGAGAAAACGTTAACTCGGCATGGGACGAATATTTACCTACCATAACGGCAGATGAAGAAACTTTTATTTTTACAGTTCGCCGTCCGCGGGATGCAAATACCGAATGTGTAGCTTGTAAGCACGAAGAAGATTTTTACATTAGCAACAGAAATCAAACCAAAGAATGGGAACCGCGTCGACCATTGGGCAAGCCAATAAATACATCGTTTAACGAAGGTGCTCAAAGCATTTCGCCCGATGGAAAATACATCGTTTTTACAGGTTGTAATCGTGATGATGGGATGGGAAGCTGTGATTTATATTGGTCGAAAAAAATTGGAAATCGCTGGACAACTCCCCGAAACATGGGAAAGCCTGTCAACACCAAATCGTGGGAATCGCAACCCTCGTATGCTGCCGACGGTAAGACCATTTATTTTACCTCTAATCGCCCCGGTGGAATTGGAGCAACCGACTTATGGAAAACTACTATGATTGAAGATGGGATTTTTAGTGAACCCGAAAATTTAGGAAAAACTATTAACACCGAAATGGAAGAAGTTTCACCTTTTATCCATCCCGATGGAAAAACTTTATATTTTGCCAGCAATGGCTACAAAGGCATGGGTGGAAAAGATTTATTTCTCTCTCGTTTAGATGCTTCCGGCAATTGGTCGACACCCGAAAATCTAGGATATCCAATAAATAGTGTTGCCGACGAAATAAATTTAATCGTTAATTCACGTGGCAATATTGCTTTTTTCTCATCCGATAAAGATGGTGGTTTTGGAGGATTAGACATCTATTGGTTTGAATTAGATGAGCGAATTCGTCCAACGCCTGTTACTTATTTAAAAGGGAAAGTTTACGACGAATTAACTCGAAATCCTTTAGAATCGACCATTGAACTTATCGATTTAAAAACAGGGAAAATTGTTACTACCCTAAAATCCGATGCAGTAACTGGCGAATTTCTTATTTGTCTTCCTACCGATAATGAATATGCGTTAAACGTAAACAACGAAAAATATCTTTTCTATTCCGACAATTTTAATCTCACTGGCGTTCATTTGCTAACCGAACCTTTTACGAAAGATATTCCATTAAAATCAATGAAGATTGGCGAAATAGTAGTTTTGAAAAATGTATTTTTCGATACCGATAAATTTGATTTAAAACCCGAATCAAAAATTGAATTAAATAAACTAGTTAACTTACTGACTAAAAACAAAACAATTAAGATAGAAATTGGAGGGCATACCGACAATCAAGGCTCCAAGGAACACAATCAAATTTTATCTAAAAACAGGGCAAATGCGGTTTATGAATACCTTATTAATAGTGGTATTGATAAAACTCGATTAAGTTATCAGGGCTATGGGATGGAAATTCCGATTGCTACAAACGACACTCCAGAAGGACGTTCGTTAAATCGCCGAACAGAATTTAAAATAGTTGGATATTAAATAGTGTTTGTAGGCACTAAATAAATATAAAATGACTAAAGCAATTATTGTAGATCAAACAGTGCTGAAAAAACTATCCTCCGAAGCGAAAAAAAGTAAACGGAAGAGATTAAATTACAATTTTCACACAAGTAGTTCTGATACGATTCAGCGGATGTTAAACGCAATTGAACCAGAAACTTATATTGCTCCTCACAAACATGAAAATCCTGATAAAAGAGAAGTTTTTGTTTTACTAAAAGGCAAAATGACAATTTTATTTTTTGACGATAAGGGAGAAATTACAAACTTTATAAGCTTAGATAAAAGCGGGATTACATTAGTTGAAATTCCACCAAAAACGTGGCACACTGTAATTTCTATGCAAACAGGAACCGTTTATTACGAAATAAAAGACGGTCCATACGATGTTCAAGCCGACAAAATATTTGCTCCATGGGCACCTTTGGAAGAGGATTGCAACTCAATGGAATTTTTAAAGAAACTTAAAATTAAATCTTTAAAATTAATTAATCCATCAGATATATAATATTTCAACAATAACAAGTATTTTTTATGTACGTTTGCAATTAAAACTTAAAATATGGTAGCCTATTTATCGCAGAATGTAAGTAAAGTTACAACACATGTGTTGCATAAAATGAAGATGAATCATGAAAAAATAGCCATGTTAACGGCTTATGACTATTCAATGGCGAAGCTTCTAGACATAGCAGGAATTGATGTAATATTAGTTGGAGATTCGGCTTCAAACGTAATGGCTGGGCACAAAAGCACGCTCCCAATTACGTTAAACGAAATGATTTATCACGCTTCTTCGGTTGTTCGCGGTATAAATAGAGCATTCGTTGTGGTTGATATGCCATTTGGAACCTATCAAGGAAATTCCAAAGAAGCATTAAATTCGGCTATTCGTATTATGAAAGAATCGGGAGCTGATGCAATAAAACTTGAAGGTGGCAACGAAATTATCGAATCGGTAGATCGAATTTTATCCGCAGGAATTCCAGTTATGGGACATTTAGGATTAATGCCTCAATCCATTCATAAATACGGAACATATTCGGTTAGAGCTACTACAAAAGAAGAGGCGGATAAATTATTAAAAGATGCCAAATTACTCGAAAATGCGGGATGTTTTTCCATCGTTTTAGAAAAAATTCCAGCTACACTTGGTACAAAAGTTTCGGAAAACTCTAGTATCCCTATTATTGGAATTGGAGCAGGGAATGGCGTAGATGGTCAAGTTTTGGTTTCACATGATATGCTTGGCATTATACAAGATTTTTCGCCTAGATTTTTAAGAAGATACAATAATTTGAGTGTTGAAATTATTGATTCCGTTCAATCGTACATAAATGATGTGAAGACATCTGACTTTCCAAACGAAAAAGAACAATACTAAATAGTGTCTGTCTATAAAGTCCGATAACAGCGTTATTTTCGTCAATATTTCTCGTCATTCCGATAAAGATTTTGTTAGTTTTTGATTATCTTCTTGCTCCAACCCCTGAAGGGTGAAAGCTAATTAGTGTCTGCAAGAAAACGCCAACTTCTTTCCTCCAAAGGTCGGACAAGCTGTTATACTTGCAACGAATTCAGGTCGATTACACCAGTAAACTCCCTAAATTCGTTGCATCGAAAGCCTCGAATTTGACGTTTTCTTATCAAACACTAGGTTTTCTTGCAAGGACTAATTAAAACATACGAAATCTAAATCGGAACTCCTGAAAATATTAACAAAAATGCCTCGTTCTCGAACATTCTATCCAGCCACTATTCTTGTAAATCATAAAAAACATGCTCTAGTTTTATTATTTCAAGCATATTTAATTGACTACTTGCATAATACAAAAAAATAAAAATTTTTTAAATGGACAATAACAACTTATAAACAATATTTTGTAGAGAAAATCTGTTTTTAAAATTAGCTTGTATCTTTTCTATGTGTTAATTTGTGTTTATAAATTCAAAAAATATGATTTTTAAAAAGACGACAATTATCTTTTCTATTCTACTTTTTTTTGCATCTACAAATGCTCAAATAGTTGGTGCTGGAGGTTCTTTAATATATAATCCACAAACCGAAAGCGTCGGATTTGGTTTGCGTGCAATGATTTTTCCAAATAAAATGTATAGCATTGTGCCTCAATTTTCATATTATCCATCGTTTAATAAAGTGCATGAGTTTAACTTAGGCTTAGCTTTAGAATATAAATTTTGGAAACGCAAATCATACTATATTTATTTACTTGGTCATGGTGGCTACGATTCGTGGATAAATTACGAAGAATCGCCGATGAAAGATGCAAAGCGAAATAACTGGAATTTGGAAGGTGGAATAGGAATTTCAACATGGAAATGTTTGCGTCCATTTTTGGAATATCGATACAATGCAAAATTTATGGAAACAAACCTTCAGCTTGGATTGTTATATGTTTTTAACTGCAGCAGCAAAAGCAATCCAGGAGCCGATTATTCGTCGAAGTCAAAATCTGGTTTATTTAAAAAGAAAAAGTGTCCGGCATATAACTAAATAAAATTCAAGATGAAAAAATCTATTTTTATAGTTCTAAGTGTTTCTGTTTTTGTTTTCCTTGCTACCATTTCGTGCAAAAAAGACAGAATTGAAAAATCGCTGAATGAATACGGAAATTTGAATGATTACCTCAACACTAAAAAACAAGCTGAGCAAGTTTTTGTAATCGATTCGGGGGGGACGGGTCCAATTATCGGTAATCAAGGCACAAAAATATGGATTGCAAAAAGCTGTTTACAAAAACCAAATGGCGACACAATAACTTGGCCCTACATTGTTAAACTGGTTGAATTATATACTCCAATGGATATGATATATTGGCAAATGCCAACGGTTTCATCCCTCGGAATTTTAGAAACTGACGGAGAAATTCGACTTAGAGCTTTTAAAGACAATGTTGAGTTAAAACTTAAGCCATACCCTTGTTATTGCCTTGTTGAAATGCCAAATAATGCTCCAAAAAATTACATGAAAGTTTTTTACGGCTTTGAAAATTCGGGCAAACCCGATTGGACAACCAATTTAACCCAACTTGGTGTTTCACCCGGAGTAAACCCTTGGTTTTTAGCCACCGATACCGGCTATGTTGGACAAATAGCTCGCCTAGGTTGGATTGGTTGCGATTCATTAGTGGGTAGTACTTCGGGAGTTAAATTGAATTTTGTTTCAACCACCGATAATTTAGAAAATGTCGGGATTTTTGTATTTTTACCAACTACTAAAACCGTTATGCAGGTGTATAACATGAAATCAACGGTAATGCCAAGTGGTTCGTCGGTTAAAATTATATGTATGGGCATAAAAACCGATGGTATTTTATTTTGCTATTATCAAGCTCTTTCGGTAACAGCTAATACCGAAATCGAGGTTGAAATGACCGAAATTACAGATGCAAATTTGACAACACTTTTGCAAAATTTGTAAAGGTGCCTTCTAAAACAATAATATTGGGCTTCTCGACTAAATTTTTGGCATGTCGTTCGTCTCTGCTCCGCTCAACGTCCGATAGTTTCGCTCGTCGTCCAGTTATTTTTCGTATTGAACTATCCCAGAATCCGTAATCAAAATTCGCTTGTGAGATAACAACTTCTTGAGATTCTGAGCTTTTCAACAGCTATTTTTTGGAATTTCATTCTTCATTGAATTACAGACCTAAAAAAAACAATATCTTTGCATATTGATTTCATTTTTGAATAAAAAAAAATAAAGATTATGAATAAAAATTATTTTTTACTTTTCTTTTTGGCATTGTGCAGCAGTTTTACCTATGCCATTTTGCCAACTCCTGCGATGGTTTCTCCTACTCATGGATCATCAGAACAAAATATAAATGTGATGCTCGACTGGGGAAATGTAACTGGAGCCACATTGTATGAGTACAAACTAAGTCTCGACCCCGCTCTTAATGGTGCAAGTGCTATCTCTACAAGCACCAATACTTACGTAAATACATCGAATTTACTTTTTGGAACTTCGTATTATTGGGCTGTAAGAGCAAAAAGTGCCACAGATAGCAGCAACTGGTCTGTTATTTATCAGTTTGCAACGCTCGACAACATCGTGATGGTCGGACCTGCTAACGGTGCTATTTTTCAACAAGTAAATGTAATGTTGGATTGGGGCAATGTAAGTGGAGCTTCCACCTTTGATCTAGAAATTGACACTAGTGCCAACTTTAACAGTACATTACGCCAATATCAATCGATTCCAGGCTCTAATTCCTATTACAACACCTCAAATCTACTTTTTGCTACCAAATATTATTGGCGAGTAAGAGCCCTTCATGCCACAGATACTACTATTTGGAGTTCGGTTTGGAACTTTAATACCCATGATAATATTACGTTAATAGCACCTTCCAACAACACCATAAATCAGAATGTAGATGTACAATTGGATTGGAGCAATGCAAGCGGAATTAGCTATTATGATCTAGAAATTGACACCAATATAAACTTTAACAGTGCATTGCACCAATATCAATCGATTCTAGGCTCTAATTCCTATTATTACACCTCCAATCTTCTTTTTGCGACTAAATATTACTGGAGAGCAAGAGCGCGTCATGCTACAGACACATCTTCTTGGACTTCGATTTGGAATTTTACCACTCATGATAATATTTCGTTGTTAACCCCTGCCAACGACGCCATCAATCAGCCTGTTGATGTACAATTGGACTGGAGTACTGTAACTGGCTCAACCTCTTATGATATGGAAATTGACACCAATGTTAATTTTACCAGCGGATTGCATCAATATGTTTCTACGGCCAACTCCTATTTTTATACATCAAATTTACGTTTCTCGACCAAATATTAT
>JBBQWB010000132.1:0-7345 GCA_038210985.1 Bacteroidales bacterium | reverse complement strand
CCCAATATAATGATAAGGAAATCATGGAGATACAGTATAAAATTAATAGAAGACCAAGAAAAAAATTAAATTATGACAGTCCTAAAAATATATTTTTTAAATTTGTAAACAATAAAGTTGCATTTGCTAGTTGAATCTGCCAGTTTAAACAAATTTTCACTTTTTCTTTTTTGATTGAAATATTTTCATAAATTTGCCTCGGATTTTAACAAAATAACTAAACAAAAAAAATGAAAAAATTATTTGTACTTTTAATGGGTGTTAGCATGTTTGCTGTTGTAGCATGTGGACCAAGCAAAGCAGAAAAAGAAGCTGCTGAAAAAGCAAAACAAGATTCAATTGCACAGGTTGAACAAGTTGCAAAAGATTCTATCGCTGCTGTTGAAGTTGCTGCTGTAACTGCTGCTGCAGAGCAAGCTAAATTAGATTCTATTGCTGCTGCGGATAAAGCTGCTGCGGAAGCTAAAACAACTAAAAAATCTGTTCCGAAATAATTTTTTATCTTCAAGGAATAAAAAAGGTCATTTTTCATAAAATGACCTTTTTTATTTTGATTAATTGTTGTTCAAGTTAAAAGAATGAGATTATCCTGAGCTTGTCGAAATATTCGAACTTACCCTAGCATTCATCCTGATTCGCCACGACGAAGTCGAAGGAAGGTTGCGGATGCTTCGATTTCGCCTTGGCGAATCATCATGACCGCACGACAGGATCACCATGACCAATAACGCTAGTTCGGATTTGCAATCCAAACCAATAAAGTAATGCTCTGAACTCGGATTACAAATGCTAGTAAGCAAATATATAAATAAATCTACTGCACCTCTTCAAATTTAATTTTTAAAATGTGTATATAAATAAAGAAATATATAATTTCACTGTTGTCCGATATAAATTTTGACAATTGTTGTAAAACACTGAATAATAAATTAATAGGTGAAATGACAGAAAATAGGGTTTGTTTTTGTATGTTTTAAAAATATGGTTTTCCCTGAATTTATTACCCCTACCTAAAGTGTGTAAATTGCTGAAAATCAATTTTTCCTTTAGTATTGAGGCAAAAATTGATTGAAGTAATTTACACTTATTGCAAAATTTATTTATTTTATCGGACAATAGTGATATAAATTATTAAATTTTATTACTGACCGACAAAAATAAATAATGACAATTTATTTCATTGATTATCATTTTAGTATAAACAATAATAAATCTATGGGGTAGTTTTTTACAGATTTTCACCAATTTATTTGCCTCAATCCTGAAGGATGTAAATTGCTGAAAATCAATTCTTCCTTTATGACTGAGGTGAAAATTGATTGAAACAATTTACACAAATCAGATACTTTTAAATTAAGTCGGTCAGTAGTGATTAAATTTATAAATTTTGTTATTAGCGTCAGATTGGAGTGGATTGTAGAATATATTTCTCAAAACTTGTCATTCAATGAACAATTTATTTTTTGAATTAACAATATTATTTTCCCGTATTTTTTATTTTTATAATTAAGATAAAATAATTTATGCATCTGTTTTATAGCACTGTAAGTTGTTTTATTGTCTGATTTTTGGTAATAATTCTATTTTTGTAAAGTATGATTTTCCTCAAGTATAGAATTAATCTATGGGTAATTAAAAAAAATAGACCAAGTCATAACATATAATAAATCTTCTTACTAAATTTGCAACGGAAATTAACTAAAAAACTAAACAAAGCATGAAAAAATTATTTGTATTATTAATGGGTGTTAGCATGTTTGCAGTTGTAGCATGTGGACCAAGCAAAGCAGAAAAAGAAGCTGCTGAAAAAGCAAAACAAGATTCAATTGCACAGGTTGAACAAGCACGTCTTGATTCAATTGCTACTGCTGAAGAAGCTGCAGCATTTGCTGCTACTGAAAAAGCAAAAACAGATTCAATAGCTGCTGTAGAAGAAGCTGCTAAAAACAAAAAAGGTGGAAAAACTACTACTACTACAGTTAAAAAAGAGGTAAAAAAAGAAGAACCTAAAACTACAACTAGCGACAAAGCTAAATCTATGAAAAAAGGTAATAAATAATTCTTTTTTCAAAAAAATTAAAAAGCTGTCAATTAATTGGCAGCTTTTTTTTTGTAACTATTTTTTTTGTTTTTCGTAAAATTAGCTGTAGCATCGCTACAATTCAGCTAATATTTGATTTACAAAAAAAAAGAGAACCTAGTGAGAAGTTCTCTTTTTTTATTAACCATAGAATATCTATGCTTTGGCTTTAGGAGTTCCAATATTCATTGGAAAACTTTCGTAGCCATCCGATTCTTTAATATGACCATTAACTGTTTCGAATTTTTGAACATTCTCCTTTAGAGCGTTAAGCAAACGTTTAGCGTGTAAAGGTGTTAAAATAATTCTGGATTTTACATTCCCTTTAGGGATGCCAGGCATAATTTTAACGAAATCAATAATAAATTCGGCATTTGAATGAGTAATAATTGCTAAATTAGAATATTCTCCTTCAGCAGTTTCCTCGCTTAAATTAATATTGATTGCATTTTGATTTTCGTTTTCTGGATTCATATCTTTTTAATTTTAATTACATTTTTTTAGAAGCTTGTAAACTTAAGTGTTCTTCTTTTGAACCCACTATCATATCTTCATAATCCCTTAAACCAGTTCCGGCAGGAATTAAGTGTCCAACAATAACGTTTTCCTTTAAACCTTGTAGTCTATCTATTTTAGCATTTACTGCAGCATCGGTTAGTACCTTTGTAGTTTCCTGGAAGGAAGCAGCAGAGATAAAGCTTCGAGTTTGTAGTGATGCACGAGTAATCCCTTGTAATACTTGACGACCAGTTGCTGGACGAGCATCACGAGCTTCAATTAACTTTTTATCCTTACGTTTTAGCAATGAATTTTCATCGCGTAGTTTACGAGCACTAATTATTTGACCATTCTTATAATTTTCAGAATCGCCACCTTCCGTGATTACTTTTTTGTCGAAAACAAAATCATTTTCTTCACGGAAATCAATTCTATTTATTAACTCATTTTCTAAAAACTTTGTATCCCCCTGATCTTCAATTTCAACTTTACGCATCATTTGACGAACAATAACTTCAAAGTGTTTATCATTAATTTTTACTCCCTGTAAACGATACACTTCTTGAACTTCATTTACAATATATTCCTGAACTTTCATAGGTCCTTTAATGGAAAGTATTTCAGCAGGAGATATAGAGCCTTCGGATAAAGAAGTACCAGCTTTAACAAAGTCGTTTTCTTGAGCTAAAATTTGTTTAGAAGTAGCAACTAAGTATTTTTTTTCTTCACCTGTTTTAGAAGTGATGATAATTTCGCGGTTACCACGTTTTAATTTTTTACTAAAAGAAACGATACCATCAATTTCGGCTACAACAGCTGGGTCAGATGGGTTTCTAGCTTCAAATAATTCAGTAACACGAGGTAAACCACCAGTGATATCACCAGATTTTCCGAATGTTCTTGGAATTTTTACTAAAATATCGCCTGCTTTTACAGTTTCACCTTCTTGAACAATGAGATGAGAATTAACTGGTATATCGTATGATCTTATTTCTTCATCATTGGATGACATTATTTTCATGGAAGGATTTCGAGTTTTTTGACGACTTTCGATAATTACTTTATCATTAAAACCAGTTTGTTCATCTGTTTCGATACGATAGGTTACGCCTTCAATTATATCTTCAAATCGAGCTTTACCAGATACTTCCGAAATAATAACTGCATTAAATGGATCCCAGTCGGCTATTCTCTCACCTTTTTTAAGTGTAATGCCATTTTCTTTATATAAATGAGCACCATAAGGAATATTAGATGAAGCTAAAGTTATTTGAGTGTGAGGATCAATAATTCGCATTTCAGCCGAACGACCAATTACAATGCTATATTGTTTACCATCTTTGTCTTTATAAGCAACCGATCTAAGTTCTTCAATTTGAAGAAATCCATCATATTTGGCTTCAATATTTGCCTGAACACCAATATTACTTGCAACACCACCCACGTGGAAAGTTCTTAGGGTAAGCTGAGTTCCAGGTTCTCCAATAGATTGTGCTGCAATAACACCAACTGCTTCACCTTTTTGAACCATTTTTCCTGTTGCTAAGTTTCGACCATAGCATCGAGCACAAACACCCATTTTTGATTCGCAGGTTAATACCGAACGAATTTCAACTTCTTCAATTGGAGAATCTGCAATAATTTGACATATTTCTTCGTTAAGTTCTTGACCAGCATAAGCGATAATATCGCCTGTAAATGGATGATAAACATCGTGTAATGCTACACGTCCTAATATTCTGTCGAATAAGGATTCAACAATTTCTTCATTTTTCTTTAGTGCAGTAACTGTTAAACCTCTTAATGTTCCACAATCTTCTTCATTCACAATCACATCTTGTGCAACATCTACTAAACGACGAGTTAAGTATCCAGCATCGGCAGTTTTTAAAGCAGTATCAGCCAAACCTTTACGAGCACCGTGAGTAGAAATGAAGTATTCAAGTACCGATAATCCTTCTTTAAAATTTGATAAAATTGGATTTTCAATAATTTCACCACCACTTGCACCAGCTTTCATTGGTTTTGCCATTAAACCTCTCATGCCAGATAACTGACGAATCTGTTCTTTTGAACCACGAGCACCAGAATCTAACATCATATACACAGGATTAAATCCGTGTTGATCCTTAGATATTTGCTCCATTAGGATTCGACTAAGTTTTGCGTTTGTATGTGTCCAAATGTCAATTATTTGATTGTAACGTTCATTGTTTGTAATGAATCCCATATTGTAATTGTTCATTACTTCGTCCACTTCTAAATTTGCTTCTTCTACTAATTGAACTTTTTCTGGAGGTACAACAACATTACTTAAGTTAAATGATAAACCACCCTTAAACGCCATATTAAATCCTAAATCTTTAATATCGTCTAAGAATTTTGCAGTAGCTGCAGTTCCCGATTTTTTCAAAATTTTAGAGATAATATCACGTAAAGATTTTTTAGTCAACAATTCGTTCAAGTATCCAAATTCTTTTGGTACAACTTGGTTTAATAGAACTCTGCCAACAGTAGTCTCTAACATTTCAATTTTTCCATTGCCTTTTACATCTAATTTACAATGTATATATGCATGAAGGTTAACTTGTTTTTCGTTATATGCAATAATTACTTCTTCGGGAGAATAAAATTTCATTCCTTCTCCTTTAACCGTAATTGTATCATCGCTTCTTAGTCCTTTAGTAATATAATAAAGTCCTAAAACCATATCTTGTGAAGGAACGGTAACAGGAGCACCATTTGCAGGATTAAGAATATTATGAGAAGCAAGCATTAATAATTGAGCTTCTAAAATTGCTGCATTACCAAGTGGAACGTGAACAGCCATTTGGTCACCATCAAAGTCGGCATTAAACGCAGTACATGTTAATGGGTGTAAACGAATTGCTTTACCTTCCACTAACTTAGGTTGAAACGCTTGAATACCTAATCTGTGAAGGGTAGGAGCACGGTTTAACATAACTGGGTGTCCTTTTAATATATTTTCTAAAATATCCCAAACAACAGGATCCTTACGGTCAACTATTTTTTTTGCAGATTTAACGGTTTTTACAATTCCTCGTTCTAAAAGTTTACGAATGATAAATGGTTTGAAAAGTTCAGAAGCCATTTCTTTTGGAATACCACATTCGTTTAGTTTAAGTTCGGGTCCAACAACAATAACCGAACGTCCTGAATAATCGACACGTTTACCTAAAAGGTTTTGACGAAAACGTCCTTGTTTTCCTTTTAAGCTATCCGATAGCGATTTAAGTGGTCTGTTTGATTCAGTTTTAACCGAACTTGCTTTTCTTGAATTGTCAAACAATGAGTCAACAGCTTCTTGCAACATACGTTTTTCGTTACGCATGATTACATCTGGAGCTTTAATCTCAATTAATCGTTTTAAACGATTATTGCGAATTATCACACGACGATATAAATCATTTAAATCGGAAGTAGCAAATCTGCCACCATCCAAAGGCACTAATGGTCGAAGTTCGGGAGGTATAACAGGAACAATATTTACAATCATCCATTCGGGACGATTTCTAATGTGTTTGTTAGCATCGCGAAATCCTTCAAAAACATTTAAACGTTTTAAAATGTCAGATTTTCTTTGTTGAGAAGTTTCTTTGCTAGCTCTATCTCTTAAATCAAATGATTCTTTATCTAAATCAATTTGACTTAGCAAAAGTTGAAGAGCTTCGGCTCCCATTTTTGCAAAAAATCTATTTGGATCTAATTCATCCAACAGTTGATTTTCTTTAGGAAGACGGTCGATAATTTCAAAATATTCTTCTTCTGTAAGAAGATCCATTCGATTAACTCCATCAGTTTGAGCTGCGCCTGAATTTATTACTACATATTTTTCGTAATACACAATAGCATCAATTGATTTAGAATTTAAACCAAGTAGTGCTCCTATTTTATTAGGAAGTGATTTAAAGAACCAAATATGAGCAACAGGAACTACTAGGTGTATATGTCCCATACGTTCGCGACGAACTTTACGTTCGGTAACTTCAACGCCGCATCGATCGCAAATAATTCCTTTATAACGGATGCGTTTGTATTTTCCACAATGACATTCCCAATCCTTTACTGGTCCAAAAATTCGTTCGCAAAACAAACCATTACTTTCGGGTTTGTATGTACGATAATTTATGGTTTCGGGTTTTACGACTTCACCTCTTGACTGTTCAAGTATTGATTCGGGTGCCGCTAAACTAATTGTAATTTGCGAAAATTCTTTTCTGATTGCTTGGTCTTTTCTAAAAGCCATATTTTATTTTTATTGAAATCAATAATTTTGTGAAAAAAGAATGTAGAAAATTTCTACATTCTTTTTATTATTCAAATGTAACATTTAAACATAATCCTTTAAGCTCGTGAACTAACACGTTGAACGATTCAGGAATTCCAGGTGTTGGCATGTTATCGCCTTTAACAATAGATTCATAAGCTTTAGCACGTCCAACAACATCATCGGATTTAACGGTTAAGATTTCTTGTAGAATATTTGCTGCTCCAAATGCTTCAAGAGCCCAAACCTCCATTTCACCAAAACGCTGTCCTCCAAATTGAGCTTTACCTCCAAGTGGTTGTTGTGTAATTAAAGAATATGGTCCTATTGAACGGGCATGCATTTTATCATCTACCACAATGTGTTATCGAAGACCTCGAAAGCAACTACCGCATGTTGATTGCCGAATACATCTGCAAGGTTCATGACTCCTTCAGTTTCGCAGCAAAACAGAAGGAGTCATGAACATTGCCGAATAC
>JBBQWB010000131.1:0-7349 GCA_038210985.1 Bacteroidales bacterium | reverse complement strand
GTATTGCATCGCATACAACAGAAGTTAAACGAAGGTCAAAGTGCATCTTCTATTGCTAAAGAAGAATGCCTTTCAGAAGGGAGCATCCGTTATGCCGTAAAACTTGGACGATTAAAAAAAAGACTTCCCAAGAGCTAAATTTCCCAATTACACGTAGCCAACGAAGTATTCAAGATGCACAAGCCGCTGAACACATCGGAATTGCTGGTCTTCTAGTAAAATATAATATCGAAATTGAAAGTTAGGATTTAATGCTAGTTTGAAGAAAATGCTTGTTAAAAATATTTCTAATTCTATGGCATTATAACGAATGCCGTAAGTTCAATTAATAAATGCAATTTTTAGAAGACACCTAAATATATTTCACGTTAATCCAAATATCCGAGTTGCGTCCTTTATCATCGGTACACGAAATTTTTAAATTCCCCGAAGGAGGAACAAAAAATACTTTTTCGTTGGCTTTTGCAATGGTTAAAAGTTTGTCGTTTACATACCACCAAACATGTATTACTGAATTTTCGGTGGAAGCTTTAAGCATTAATTTTTGCTTTTCGCCAGTTAATAAAATGTATTCTAAGCCATCGCTTAGCGAAGTAATAGTTGGAGCATTTTGACTGAATATTCGGGTGCATTTTTCGTTGTGAGGTGGAATTTTTTTATACGGAATATTTTGATCTTCAAAAAAAGTAATAACCTCTGGTGGCAAATTTCGATATAAATTTCGTTTTATATTTTTGTCGGGCTGACATTTTTTGCAGTACGAAACGGTTTCATCGATATTTGTATAAACCTCAATTAAATGATTACAGCGTTGGTTTGGCGAAATGCCGGGTATATAAGAGTCGATAACTTTGTTTTCGCAAAAATCTTCGGGAATTAATCCACTTTCGGAACAAACTTCACGATAATCAATGGTTTTGGGAGGTGCAAACCAAAGATTTTCTTGCGAAATATCAATGGCGTTAAAAAGTTGAAAAAGGAGAGGAGTGGCAATGTTTGCTCCGGTAAGTTCGGGCGTACCTCGTCCATCAAAATTTCCCACCCAAACACCAATTGTATATTCACGATTGTATCCAATGCTCCAAGCGTCTCTTCGTCCGTACGAAGTTCCAGTTTTCCACGCAATTGTTGGTGCATTTGAGCTTATTGCCCAATTGGAAGGAAAATCGGGACGCTCGGCTTTGGTCAAAATTTCGGTTATCATGTAAACTGCAGCTTCGGAAAGGATGCGGTTGGATTTGAATTTTTTTTCGTTTTTATACATCGAAGCCTTTTGATATATGCCACCTTTGGCAATCATGCTAAAAAGATTGGTTAACTCTTCGAGTCGAACTCCACAACCTCCTAAAATAACAGATAATCCTAGTTTGTTCTGATCTTTTTGTACTTGTTTAAACCCGCAACGAATCATTGTTTTTACAAAATTATCTACTCCAACTTGATTTAAAATCGATACTGCCGGAATATTTAGCGATAATGCTAAAGCTTGTTCAATTGTAACCAATCCTCGACATTTATCGTCGTAATTACTAGGAGTATATCCACCAAAAGTAATGGGTACGTCCGACACTTTCATTTTTTGAGTAATTAATCCATAATCGATGGCGATTCCATATAGCAAAGGTTTTAAAGTGCTGCCAGGGGAGCGAACGGACTTAACTCCATCCACTTCGCCTTGATGTCCGCTATTGAAAAAATCGGATGAGCCAACATACGCAACCACTTCATTTTTTTTATTGTCAATTATCATAACCGAAGCATTGCTAATATTGCTGTAAATTAATGGTTGAATGTAATTTTTAATAATTTCTTCCGATTTTGATTGGATTTCATTTTGTATGGTAGTTTCAATTTCATTGGAGTTTGGATTGCTCGCACAAGCCCTAATGGAAAGATGCGGAGCACAAATTGGTCGTGATTTACGATTTAAAGTGATTGGCTCATTCATCGCATCATCGATTGTTTTTGAATCGAAAAGACCTGCCAATTTGAATTTTTTAAGCCATTCGTTCCGTTTTACATAAAGATTTTGAAAATTTGAAGAGGAAATAATATTAGGGAAATTTGGAATAATGGATAAAATGGTAATTTGCGATAAACTAAGAGCTTCGGGTTTTTGATCTAAATAAAAATATGCAGCTGTTTTTACCCCTTCGATATTTCCTCCATAAGGAACTAAATTCAAATACATTTGTAAAATTTCTTCTTTCGAATATTTTATTTCAAGCTGTAATGCTCGAAATATTTCAATTATTTTATTGCTGTAAGATCGCTCTTTTCGTTCAATCATTCGGGCAACTTGCATGGTAATAGTAGATGCTCCCGATGTTCGTTTTCCACCAAAAAGATTGTTAAAAAATGCTTTTACAACCGAAATCGGGTTTATTCCAAAATGGTAATAAAAGTATTTATCCTCCTTAAAAATTATGGTTTTTCGTAAAACAGGAGTAATTTCATTAATTTTAGTTTCAAATCGCCATTTATCGGTAGTGTTTAAATTTGCATACATCACTTTTCCTTCCGATGATTTTACAATTTGCGAAAAATCATCATGGTAAGGCAGAGGAAACATTGCATTTAAAATCAAAAAAATCAAAAAATCAAAAACAATTGCAAACAAAACTCCTTTTATCCATGCAGGAGTTTGCAATATTCGGTTCTTGAAATTTGGGAATTTTTGATATATATATTCCTTAACTTCTTGAAATTTAATTAGTTTAATATTATTTTTTAATTTAATCACCTTTATTATTTGAAGGTGTAAATTTAGGATAAAAACATGAGCTCTTTAATGAAGTGTGGCAAATATTAAATAACCTCTATAATTACAGGATTAAAGATTTACTCGAATACCAATTGTAGCATTAAGCTGGTTAAAGCCTCCAATGGTGTATTTAGGCTCCACAAAAAAGGAAATTTTTTCAAGTGAATATTCCAAACCACCACCAATGTTTAGTCCAAATTCACGACCTTTTGCATCTATTCCTAAAATAGTAAACGAACTGATGCTTAAATTAAACCAATTAATCCATACGGTCTAAAATCGTTTTCGGTAAAGTAATAGAATCCGTTAAAATTTATTTCGGCAGCATATCCGCTTTCGTAATTAAAGTAGATTAAGTTTGCTTCTATTCCAACATTGTCGGTAATAAGTGTTTGGTTTCCAATCATTAAACCGATTTTTTCGGTATCAAATCCATACGAAGCTCCGTCAGTAAGTTTATTTTCTTCAAATAATTGAGCCGAAACACTCATGGATGATAAGATAATAAGTACGAATAAATTAAATAACTTTTTCCTCATGGTTTATTCTTTTAAAATTATGTGCAAATATCCAAAAATATAGTTTTATATTTTAAAATAAATGACTACTTAATGTTACACCTAAACTCATTTTTATAGCTAATTCCTGCTATCAGAAGTCTGTCAAATGGAATTGTCGGAATCAATAAAAGATTCTTTGTCAAGATGTTCGGAAACTTTCAAGTCAATCGTAGACGCTTTCAAATCATCTATTACAAACATTTTTAGATGCCCTACCCTTGCGAGGTTTTCCTCTTTTGGTTGTTTCGCCTTCTATTGGTATACTTTCAGCCATTACTAATACTTTGGTCTTCTTTTGGCTACCTCTTCCTCTTTTTAGGGGCTTACTCTTTTCTTCTTCCGCCATTTCAGTAGAGAAAAAACCTGCGAATATTGGTATGCACCATGTGGATATATTCCAGACTATTATCATTTGAGAAATAATTATTATGATTCAATTTCAACAAGGATTGATTTCCTTGGCAATCCTGTTATGGGGGTTCCTAATTTTTTTTTTCAAATAATACATACCCTCGAACAGGAGATGCATATGTAGGCTTAGAAACATGGTTTTATAGATATAACAAATGGAATAATAATAATGATACGATATTTTACTTTATGGATACATGCGTGTCTGGAGAGTGTGTAGGGGTTAATTTGAAAAGTAAATTAATAGCTAGTAAATGTTATAAAGTACAATTCTATATTACCACTTCAAATAGAAGAACAGCATATGTAATGGATGGTATTGATGTGAGTTTTAGTAATAAACTTGGTTTTTCATATATAAATTGGGCAATCCACAATGATGTAATAACGGACGATAGTATTAATCATGTGTCGGATTGTAATTGTGGTGTCTTAAACTACACTTATCAGCATTTTTCGCCACCTGCTCTTTCATCACCACGAGGTGTTTTTTTTGAAGATACAACGCAATGGACGAAAGTAGTATTCGACTATACTGCACAAGGCAATGAAGCACAAATGAGCATAGGCTTACTCCGATATTTTACCTGCGACAGTATTACTTTCAAATTTGTGGGAGCAACTGATACTGATGCACTTGGATATGAATGGGCTGATTCAGAGCACTATAATACTGTGGTAATTTTCATAGATGATGTAGCTATTTATCCCTGCGATGCACCCGAGTTTCCTGCCGATATCGGTACAAAAGACACTTGTATAGCCTCTGGTTCGCCTATCGTTTTAGGTGATTTGTACAGAGAAGAGTATCTGTATTGGTGGTTCGATGTCAATGATAGTTTAATAAGTCGGCAAAGCAACATTACGGTTTATCCCCCTCAAAGTACGAGCTATGTTTTGGTGCAAAAGGATTTTAAGTTTGATGAAACACGAGATAGCATCTATGTAAAAGTGGGCAATTGTATCACCATTCCAGATTTTAGTGGCTATGATTTTGCTATTTATCCAAATCCAAACAATGGAGATTTTCAGGTGCGGTTCAATTCGGCTTTTCCCGAAGGTGCTGTGTTGGAATTGTATGATTTATTGGGTCGTAAAATTGCCGTGTATCCACTTTTGGGTGCTCAAAATATTGCCAATTTAAATGGTATTGACGTTGCCCCAGCCATTTATTACGCCACCGTAGTGGTGCCAAATAGCTTTAGAAAAAGTGTAAAATTGGTAATAATAAAATAACAATTGGACTTCGAGCGAAGTAATCGGACGTCGAGACGGGAGATTGTTACGTGATTGGTTCAAGATTGAAAAGATTGGCTTCTCGACAGTTCGGCTTCGCTTACTTCGAATAAGCTCAGTACATCGCACTGCACCGTTCGCTCGACGACCGAATTGATTTATTTAATTCATGGAAATTTTATAAAACAAACGCCGAAATTTATTTTTCGGCGTTTGCAATTTTGAATAACCAATATTTACTTTTTGATAAACCTTTGATTAATAGTGGAATCGTCACTCTTCACTTGTATAAAATATACTCCTGAAGATAAAAACGACACATCAATTTTCGTCAACTTATCAGATGATATTCCATGCCACACAGAAATTCCAAGAGAATTAAATAAAGTGATTTCTTTGGGATTTTCTTTTGAAAATTTCAGAAAGACATAATCCGATGAAGGATTTGGAAAAACAGCAAATGTTTGCACATTCTCTTGAATTCCAACATCTGTTAGAGTAGTAAAACTCCAAACGGTAGTCCATGTCGAGTAATTGTTTCCATCGTTTCCGCGAACTCTCCAATAGTATATAGTATTATGGTATAGTCCGTTGATAATAGCCGAAGACAAAGTACTCGTTGCTGATACAGGAGCAGAGAACACCGCATCGGTAGAATATTGATACTCATAAAAAGTTGTACTTGCAGTGTTGTTCCAATCGAGCACTAAATTATTGATTGCCAAATTGGTAGCACCATTTGTTGGACTAACTAATACTGGAACTTCCATGCCTAATGTGGTAAACGACCATACCGTTGACCAAGGAGATAGATTCGTTCCATCGCTTGTTCTTACTCGCCAATAATAGGTAGTATTGATTGTTAATCCGCTAATAGTTGCATTGGAAACTGTTGCAGTAGCAGTGATTGGTGCTGTAAACAACACATCGGCAGAATATTGATATTCGTAAAGCGTTGTATTCGAAGTGTTGTTCCAATCGAGTACTAAATTGTTGATTGCCAAATTGGTAGCACCATTTGTTGGGCTAACTAATACTGGAACTTCCATGCCTAAGGTGGTAAACGACCATACCGTTGACCAAGGAGATAGATTCGTCCCATCGCTTGATCTTACTCGCCAATAATAGGTAGTATTAATTGTTAATCCGCTAATAGTTGCGTTGGAAACAGTTGCTGTAGCATTGGTTGGTGTGGTAAACGCAGGATTGGTAGAATATTGATATTCGTAAAAATTACCACCTGAAGCATCTTGCCAATCTAAAACCAGATTAGTAATTGGTTGATTTACTGTTCCATTAGCTGGACTAATTAGGATTGGTGTTCCTATTCCAGAGGTTGCAAAAGTCCAAACGGTGGACCAAGGAGAATAACCACTTCCATTGTTTGCTCTCACTTTCCAATAATAAGTAGCACCCTGATTTAATGCAGATGTTGTAGTTAACAAATTGGTAGTAGTACCAGTTACAGCTCCAACAAAAGAGGCGTTGTTAGCATAGGAATATTCATAAAAAACAGCTGTAGCCAACGATTGCCATTGTAGCGAAACAGTAGGTGTAATAATTCCAATGGTGCCATTTGCTGGACTGCTTAATTGGACAGGATTTGTCAGCTGATAAAGTGTCGTAAATTTCCATGGAATAGACCATTCGGAAGTATCCACAGCATGAGAACATCTCACTCGCCAGAAATATTTTTCGCCATAATTTAAACTTGTCAAACCAGCTTGAGAAGTGGATCCTGCGCCAATAATAGAAGCGGATGTAAAGTTTGAATCCACAGAATACTGGTATTCGTACCTTATAATACCATTTACAATCGACCAATCGATGGTTGGATTTAATGAGACACCAGATGCTCCATTCAAAGGAGAAACATGAGGAGGTCTGCCATCTTTAGTGGTAAAATTCCAAACAGGAAACCAAATAGTAGTATCCGCAGAATGACGTGCTCTTACTCGCCAATAATATTTGGTCGAGAAAAGCAAATTCATGGTGTTATAATAGGAATTTGCAGTGGATAAATATTGATACAATCCGCTGGTAAAATTGGCATTGGTATCCAATTCTATATCATAAGTACTAACCCCATCTACAACTCCCCAATCCAACTGCACATTTACATCTTGATTTGATACGCCCATGGAAGGAGATGTCAACGAGATAATTTCTTGAGTGGTAAAACTCCAAACTGGAGTCCAAGAAGTAGTATCAGCGCTATGGCGAGCTCTTGCTCGCCAATAATATTTGGTCGAGAAACGTAAATTTGATGTATAAAAATAGGAGTTGGCCGTAGAAACATATTGATGCAATCCGCTGGTAAAATTAACATTGGTGTCAATTTCCATATCATAAGAGGTTGAGCCAGTTACAGTACTCCA
>JBBQWB010000130.1:0-7411 GCA_038210985.1 Bacteroidales bacterium | reverse complement strand
TTGAAATCCTCATCCCGATTAATATTTTGTTGAATTTCAACGCCTTTCATCTTTATGCTTAGTGTCTAAAATAGCGTTGAAAACTTACAAAATCTAAATCGGGACTGCGAAAAATCTTAATCGCCTCAAAAAATCTAATTTCAGAAGACACCTATATTTAGTGCCAGCAAAAAAACGCCAACTTCATCGTTATTTTTGCAACGAATTCAGTTCATTACAACCAAGATTTTGTTGGTTTTCATTTTCTTTTTGCCCTCAAGGGTGAAAGCAAATGAAAACGTACAAAATCTGGAACTCTCTTAATTCGTTGTTTCGAAAGCCTCGAATTTGACGTTTTCTTATTAAACACTGAGATTTCTCGCTTCGCTCGAAATGACAATCAATCAGTTACATCATTTGGAGGAGTAAGTTTAGGAGTCTAAACAAAACCCATTTAACTGAATTTTACAATTATTGGTTTTGAGCTATGTTTTTATTATCTTTGTAAATACATAATGGAGATTGGTGGCATATTACAAAAATAGAATTTTAGATTAGATTTTGATTATTCTTTGAACAAACACAATAAGTTTCTGAAACTTTATTTTGCTAATGCTGTATAAACACAAGGCTATCTTCTTTTATATATAATATTGTTAATGTTGAGGGTAAATGAAATCTAAAATAAAACATCTTAGTCTATTTGCTGACTTACTTCTGGTTAATTTATCTTTTTTTAGCATCGGGCTATATAAGAACGAGCCATACGAGACAGTCCTTTCAAAATATTTTTTATACTTAATTGCTTTTACAATAATATTTTTATTTTTCTCTTTGCTTTTTGAAAAATACGAGTCAAAAAGAAGCCATAAGCCCTCCGAAGTTATTAAAAGATATTTTTTTAGTTTTTCTCTAAGTGCCATTGTAGGATTATCTCTTATTTACATTCTACAAACAGATTATAATAGTCGTTTTATAATGTTAGGAACGTTGTTAGTTCTTTTTATATTAGAAAGCATTTGGCTACTTATTTACTTTTCATTGCGATATGCGGTAGAATATGACTCTAATATTGAAGTTATTCATCGCCAAAAAATAGAAGAATCAAAGAAATCACAATCTGGTTTAATTACCCCAAGTGACGATTATGTTGAAGCTAAAGAACATGAAGTAAAAGTAATTCGTGATTTATTTGGAGATGAATTAATTAACTTTATTTCTAAGCATGTAAATATCTACTCGGCACACACCGAATATTTTTACACCTCATTTACCTTTTCAATACTTTCTAAACAACATGCATCAAATACATTTGTCAACTTTTTACGATTAAATGATGTTAGACGAATAAATAAACTCATAGAAAGCGTTCACACAAAACTTATAGATAGAGGCTTATTTGTTTGTTGTGCCGAAACCAATAACATTTGTAAAAAAAGATATTTTACTAAATATTCGTTTATTGTTGGACGTTTTATCTATTTTTTCGACTTTTTGTTCCGAAGGGCATGGCCTAAAATTCCATATTTAAACAAATTATATTTTGGTATTACCAAAGGGCAAAACAGAGCAATTTCGCATGCCGAAATTTTAGGAAGATTATACTCGTGTGGTTTTGAATTAATTGAAAGCAAGACCATTAAATCAATGAACTGGTATATTGTTCAAAAAGCCAGAAACCCGCTTTTATATACTAACCCTACTTATGGTCCATTAATAAAATTAAAACGTATTGGAAAATATGGAAAAAATATTTTTGTCTATAAAATTCGGACAATGCATCCTTTTAGCGAGTTTTTACAAGAATACATTTATGAACAAAATTATTTAGATGAAAAAAGTAAGTTTAAAGACGATTTTAGAGTTACTACTGTTGGTAAAATTCTGCGAAAACTTTGGATAGATGAACTTCCTATGTTATATAATTTATTAAGAGGAGATTTAAAACTGGTTGGTGTTAGACCCTTAAGTTTACATTTTTTCAATCTTTATCCAGAGGGGATGAAAGAATTAAGAATAAAACACAAACCAGGCTTAGTACCACCTTTTTATGTAGATTTGCCAAAAAGTTTTCAAGAGGTAGTGGAATCCGAAAGAAGATATTTATTGAAATATCAAAAAAAACCCTTCTCAACCGATTTTAAGTATTTTTTTAAAGCCTTTTATAATATTCTTTTCCGTAAAGCTCGAAGCAGATGATACATAAAAATAAATTTTATTTCCTCTTTTTATTTGTATTGTTTGCATTTATAAATATGCAAAAAATAAATGCACAAGTTGTGTATGAATCAATGAATAATAAAGGAATATATGCATTTTTAGACGAGCTAGCTACCGAGCAAATTATCTCTTTAAATTCTTGCGCAAAACCATTTAGCCGTGAACTTATTTTTTCTAAACTAGCACAAGCTCAATCCAAGCTAAGCGATTTAAATAAACGCCAACAAGATGAATTAACTAAATATATATCTGATTTTTCGATGGAGAGTAATGTGGATGTGCCGATACAAAAAGCCACCCTTTTGAAAACCCATAGAATAATGCTTAACTTTAGCCCAATTAGCCTTCAATATACAGATTTCTTGTTTAAAATCTTCATTCAACCTGTTATTGGGCGAAGTTATATAATTAGAGACGATAAACAATATACGTACGACAATAAAGTTGGTGCCTCCTTTTTTGCGTATATGGGAAAAAACATAGGCGTTTATGCAAGTTTAACTGATCATTATTTATACAAATCTGTTTTCCCCATGCCAGACCAACTTTTACAAATGCAGGGAGGAAATTATAAAATTAATAATGGTTCTAGAGCTGGTGCCGATTATAGCGAAATGGTTGGAGGTATTAATTATTCGTGGAAGTGGGGATCATTTGGCGTAGTTAAAGACAATATAATGTGGGGTGATAATGCAAATGGATCAAACATATTTTCGGGTCGAACACCTTCGTTTGGGATGATAAAATTAGCTTTATCTCCCGCAAAATGGATTGATTTTAATTATCTTCATGGATGGATTCCATCTATGGTAGTGGATAGTGCTCGGTCGTATGTTTCTCCTAATGGAGTTCAACGTAATATTTATCGCAACAAATACATTGCAGCAAATATGATTAGCATTAAACCTTTTCAAAATTTTTACTTTTCATTCGGTAATTCAATTATTTATAGCGATAAAAGCATTCAAATTGCCTATTTAATACCATTTATGTTCTACAAATCGATAGACCATTCGTTAACAATGGGCGTTGAAAACGAAAATTCTCAAATGTTTTTCAATATTAGCTCAAGAAACATAAAACACGTTCATCTTTATGCTTCATATTTTATTGATGAATGGTCGTTTAAACGAATTAATGATAAAACCAAACACAATTTTACTAGTGGAAAAGCAGGATTAAATATCCAAAATTTCCCATTTCAAAATTTATCTTTTTGCTTTGAATACACTAAAACACTTCCGTTGACCTATAAGCATCGCTTAGAATCGACCACATTTGCTTCCAATAATTATAATTTTGGTCACTATTTGGGTGATAATTCCGAAGATATTTTTGCCTCCTTAAATTATAAACCTTTTAGCTTTTTAAAAATTCAAGTGAGTGGAAACATCGCAAAAAAGGGAAATGATTACGACTACATTATTATTCCCGGGCAAAATATCGATTCATATCCTATAATGAAAGATATTACATGGACTAAAAGAGAAATATATACTCGAATAGATTTTATTTTATCTCGAAATGTTTTTATTAATTTAGGTTTTCAACACTCTCAAATAAAAGGATATGATGTAGATAGTAAAACTGCAATAGAATATTTAACCAAATTTTCCCCTTTATTTTTCCATGGAATACAAAACTTTTACTTTTTTGGTGTAAATTTAGGTTTTTAAATTATTATAAGCATAAGCAATCATTATGAAAAGGCACAATCATAAAATATATTTCTTTTTTCTCATTTTGGGTTTGAGTTTTACATATTCTTGTACACCTTTAAAAAAACTGAAATATATTCAAACCACTGAAAATACTCCGGATACACTTGTTACGCATAAAGATACGTATAAACTACAAAAGGGAGACAACATTTACATTGATATAACCACCTCAAATACTGAATTTCGGTCGTATGTATTTTCTCAGAAAGCGGAGGGAACATCTGGTAGTGCTAATAATATTTACCTTTATCTTATTAGCTATCAGATAGATGAAAAAGGCTTCATTTATATTCCATTTATTGAGCCATTGATGGCATATAATAAAACGTTGGATGAAGTACAGGCTGAGTTACAAATGGTTCTATCAGAATATTTAACAGATGTAACCGTTAGCATTAAAATGGTAAATTTTTCATTTACCATTTTGGGTGAAGTTAATAATCCAGGTCAACAGTTTGCGATTAATAATCATGTTAATATATTAGAAGCGATAGGTATAGCTGGTGATTTAACCATTTATGGTAATCGTAAGAACATTAAAATTATGCGAAAATTACAAAATGGTAATTATAAAATTGAAATGCTTGATATTACAAAAGCAGAAGTGGCATCCAATCCTTTTTTTGCTTTACAACCTAATGACATTATTTACATTGAGCCACACCGAACGAAATCTTTTGGTTTAGGCACATTCCAATTAGGAACAATGCTGACAATTATTACAACTACTTTGTTTCTGATAAATGCTTTAAAATAAGAAGAATTATGGAGTCTGAATTTAAACACGAAAAGGCTGAACAAGAAGATATAGTTGATTATCGTTTATATTTTCAAAGCATTATTGAAATTTGGTATATTTTTCCAATAAGCATTATATTGTTTTTTTTTATGGGATATTTATACAATGCCCGTTCACCTAAATTATATAAAGCAAATACTACCGTTTTAATTCGACAAGACATCAAAACACAAAACGGATCAGCGGAAGAAGTAGTTAATGGTTTTGGATTGTTTGATACTCAAAAGAAAATTGAAAATGAAATTGGGATTATTACTTCCTATTCGATTGCTGAGGCAACCATGCAAAACACAAATCATTTCATTACTTATTATAAGCTAAAGAAATTAAGAAAAGATAATATCTACACGGATTCGCCTTTTTTTGTCGTCATCGACTCTACTCAAAATCAGCTCTCTGGATTATATAAAGTTAAATTTTACCCAGATAACTCCATTTCAATTAATCGTGAAGAAGGCAAAGGTGTTTATTTTAACTTTCTTAACGTTAATACAATTGATTTAGAAGACCCAAATAAATTGGTTTCTTTCAAAACAAATTTTGATGAATGGACAAAAAACAAGGATTTGAAGGTGAAAATTATTAAAAATCCTAATTATAGAAGTTTTAATAATATTGATCATGAGGTTTATTATTTCCTATTACGTGATTTAGGTTCCTTGTCGAACAGCTTAAAAAACGCAGTATCTGCGGAACCTCTTGATAGAAAGGCAGATATAATAAAAGTTAGCCTTACTTATGATAATCCAAAAGAAGCTACCGACATTCTCAACAGCCTAGTTATTCAATATTTTATTGACAATTTAAACGAAAAAAATCAAAAAGCCTCCATGGCTATAAAGTTTATTGACGAACAATTGGATGTTCTTTCTGATTCGTTATATTCTAACGAAGATAAATTGGAAAAATTCCGCAAAGACAATAAAGTTGTTAATGTTGAAATTCAGTCAAATAACTTATTTCAAAATATTCAAAAATACGAGTCGCTTAAAGCGATATCGCAACTTAAATTAAAATATTTCGATTACCTTAAAAACTATATTAATAGTAGTTCTAGTTATTCAGACATATTGGTTCCATCAAATTTAGAAATTAATGACCCGCTTCTCAATAAGCTTATTTCAGATTTATTATTTGCAAATTCAGAAAAAAATAAAATTTTAAGCAATAGTACTTCCAAAAACCCATTGCTTAAAAACATTAATAAACAAGTTGACGACATTAAGCTTTCCATAAACGAGAGTGTTAACAGCTTAATTAATACCACGGCAATTGAACTTAAAGATATAAATCAGCAACTTTTGTTAAGTGATCAGAAATTATTGTTAATTCCCGAAAATGAACGATCGTTAATAAATATTCAGCGAAGTTTTAAAATCAACAATGATATTTATACTTTTTTGTTACAAAAGAGAGCAGAATCGTCTATTGCTCAAGCATCCACTATGCCCGACGGAAAATTCATTGATATTGCTCGCTTGTCATCCACAAAACAAATAAAACCAGATAAAGAACCAATTTTGATTCTTTTTTCTTTTATCGGTTTTTTAATTCCATTATTTTATATTATCCTCAAAAAGAAATTATTCAGTTTTATTGAATCAAAAATTGACATCGAACGGAAAACTAAAATCCCAATTATTGGAAAAATCCCCCACTCAGATCATGAAACAAACTATGTAATTTTTGAACATCCTCAATCGTATGTTTCAGAATCGATTAGATCTATTCGTACAAGTTTAAAATTCATATTAAAACGTGATTCTTCTAATATTATAATGGTTACTTCTTCAATCCCTAAGGAAGGAAAAACTTTTACGTGCGTAAACTTGGCTTCTTCGTTTGCGTTATCAAACAAAAAAACCATAATTTTAGGCTTGGACTTAAGAAATCCGGATTTATTTAAAGAAGTTAAATTAAACAATCAGAAAGGTATAAGTACTTACTTAACAGGACAGTCAAATCTAACTGAATCTATCGTGGACACTCAAATTCCAAACTTAGATTTGATGATAGCTGGTCCTATCCCTCCAAATCCATCAGAGTTAATTGGAAGCGACAAAATGAAAGAACTTTTAACTCAACTTTCTCAACTATATGATTATGTAATAATTGACACCCCTCCAATTAATTATGTTTCAGATGCCATTCAACTTTTCCCCAATGTAGATGCAGTAGTTTATATTGTTAGATATAAATTCACTCGTTCCATGTCGCTCGAAAATATCAATAATTTACACATACTTAATAAAGTTAAAAATATTGGAATAATTTTCAACGGTGTTAATAAGAAAATAAATGATTATGGGTACAATTACGGGTACAGTTACGAATATGGCTATTCGGACACTAAAATCAGTAAAACAAAACAAATTTCGAATAGAATATCCTATTTTTTCAGATGGAATACTAAGAAATAAATAATTTAAACCCTATTTATTATAAATCAATCAAAAGAAAGCAATGTTCATTTTCCTACTGATTATAATTTACTTTGGGATAGTGGCAGGAAATGCATCGATTTTATTGAGGATTTTATCAACAAAAACAGTGAAATAGCTGGTTGGCGCAAGTTGTCTTTTTGGTATAAATCTTTAAAAAATGCAATGCGAGTATTGGGTCAAGTAGGCAAATCTGGTGGAAAAGACAAAGATGCACGACAACTAAAAGCAGCAACAAAATATTTAAAAAT
>JBBQWB010000129.1:0-7467 GCA_038210985.1 Bacteroidales bacterium | reverse complement strand
TTGTCCGATAAAATAAATAAATTTTCCGATAAGTGTAAATTACTGCAAACAATTTTTGCCTCAATCCTAAAGGATGAATTGATTTCCAGTAATTTACATCCTTAAGAGTTGGGGAATGAAGGCGTTGAAAACGTGCAAAATCTAAATAGTTTCTTGTCAAACACTGGGTTTTCTTGCAAATAGCCTCGACTGTTGTTTTTAGCTCAACAAATATTCAATATCTTCTCTGTTTAAACTTTTCACAAAGCCATCTTCCGATTTAATTAATGATTCGGAAAGATTGATTTTTTTATTTTGTAATTCAATAATTTTTTCTTCAATACTGTTTTGCGAAATAAATTTATACACAAAAACATTGTTTTTTTGTCCAATACGATGTGCTCGGTCGTATGCTTGAGCTTCAGATGCTGGATTCCACCATGGGTCGAGCAAAAAAACATATTCGGCTTGAGTGAGATTTAATCCCAATCCTCCAGCTTTTAACGACAATAAAAATACTTTGTAGTTTTCATTTGTTTGAAATTGTGTTACCTGATGATCTCTGTCTTTTGTTTTGCCATCTAAATAACTAAAAAGTACGTTTTGGTTTTCTAAATATTCTTTATAAAGTTTTAAATGTCCTGTAAAAGAGCTAAAAATCAATATTTTATTGCCAGCTGACAATATGGAATTTAGCATTTCGCATACCATGTTGAATTTTCCCGAGCTTTCGGAATATGTGTTATCATATAATTTAGGATGATTTGCAAGTTGACGCATCCGTAACAGACCTTCTAGCAAATTAAACTTCATCTTACTATTATCTTTATCGATGGATAAAATATCCTGACGAAACTGATTTTTTATTTGTCGATAAAATTCGAGTTGTTCAGGAATCATTTCGCAATAATTTACGGATACAAATTTTTCGGGTAAATCTTTTGCTACTTTGGTTTTTAAACGACGAAGAATAAATGGATGTATTATTTTTTTCAGTATTTGTATCTTTTCATCTGTATTATATTTTTTTTGAAAATGTGTAACACTTCCTAAAATATTTCTATTTACAAAATGCATTTGTGTCCATAAATCGGTTATTGAATTTTCGATAGGTGTTCCAGTAAGGGTTAAAAAGTGGGTTGATTTTATGAGCATACAAGCTTTTGCGATTCCCGATTGAGGATTTTTAATGTATTGCGACTCATCTAAAATACAATAGTTAAATATTATATTTTCAAATAATTCAATATCTGTTCTTAAGGTAGAATATGTTGTGAGTAAAATATCGCAATCGGGAATTGAATTCAGATTGTCTATTCGATTAATGCCCGCATGAGTATAAATTTTTAGGTTTGGACAAAAAGTTTTGGCTTCGTGTTCCCAATTATAAAGCAATGATTTTGGAACAACTAACAAACTCATTGAGCTATTTTGTTCTTTTTCGTACTGCAATAAGCAAAGGGTTTGAATGGTTTTACCTAAGCCCATATCATCTGCCAAACATCCACCTAATTTTAATTCTTTTAAAAATAGCAGCCAATTATAACCTTCCTTTTGATAATTTCGAAGTGTTCCAACAAAGCCATCGGGTAGTTTAAAGTTTTTAATTGGCGATGATTCCAATAAAGCACGTAGTTTCTTATTCAAAGTAAGTTTTAAGGAGCCATTTTTACTTAGCTCATTAAGAATAACAAAATGATATTTTGAAGTTATTATTTTATCTTCTTTAAAAATGCAATAATCTCCTAAAATCGAGTATTCTTCAATCCAGCTGTTTGGGAATATTGCATATTCGCCATTTGGCAGCCTGAATTCATACTTTTTTTGTTTTATCAAATGTATGATGTCCTTTATACTATAGGAGTATTCTCCGAAATTTGCTATCCCTTTAATTTCAAACCAATCAATTGTTTCGCTTGCAGATGCGGATATGGAAGATTGTCCAATAAAATACCGTTTTGTGGAGTTTGTTTTTTGATTTTTATTGATTTCTATTCCAAAATTTTCAATTTCTTGATAATTAGTATTAATCCATTCCATCCCTTCCTCAAAAGGTTTTATCTGGGAATTAAATTTAAAATCTATTCCTATTTTTTTCAAGTAATCCACAATATTGCTTTCAAATAACAAATCACGTTCAATTCGATAATAGCAAATTTCATTATTCTCCTTTTTTTGAAAAACGTTTTTTGTATTTTGACCATGTTGAAAGCGATAATTAAAATATTCAAAATAAAGCGAAAACTGAACTTTATAAAACTCATCTTCCTTTATTGTTTCATCAAACATGCTTAATTGCTTCAATTTAGCTATTGGAGATATATCGAAAATGACTTTTGGAGTGTTTTCAATATCGATTATTTTAAAGCCAGTTGTGAAAATTTTTCGAGTTTTCATTATCAATGGCTCGACAAATATTTTCAGATAAACATCTGACTTGTTTTCGGGAATGTCAATCTCTTTTTTGCTAAAAAAAGGCACTAAATTATTTCCATTAATTTCTTTTCTGAATTGATAAATATTTTTGTTGAGTAATATGCGTGCTGGATTTTGAGTGAGTAAAACAGCATTGTCTATTTTAAAATCTTTATTTTCATTTAATATTTGCAAATGATATTTAATTCCTTCGGATGAATAGTTGAAATGATAAAACACTTCTGGAGTGCTTTCGTCAATATAGATATGCTTCCATAATGATGGGATATCTCCATTATTCAGAAAGAGTAAATTTTCGCCAACTTTTTCAAAAAAATTATTCAGATATTTTTGTACATAGTCTTTTATGTAATTTTTAATTTGAGTTATTTTGATGTCGTTTGAATTTTCGATAAAATATTTTCGAGAAAAAGCATCCCATTTCATTGCATTTTTGTCGTTAACTTTTGCAATTATGCAATCATTTTCGAGTTGCATGCAATATTTTAACAATACATTGCATTGTTCGTCAATCAAATGAGAGTAGTTGTGTTTGTTTTTGGAGGTAATAATAGAAAATTTAAGCTCTAATTGGTTATTTACATAATTCACCAATGCGGCTTGTGGTATTAGTCCCAAATGTTTATTTTGAGTGAGAACCCAAACGATTTTTTGATTATTCATTTTAAAATTTGCTTGCAATGCGATATCGCGAGCAAATTTAGATATTTTTACTTTTTAAAAGCACTCAAGAGCAAAAGTTTTTTTTAAATGATGTTTTATACGTTTATTGTGGTTAACGAATAAAAAATATTTAGAGAGAGATTTGAGATGATTTCGACAGGCTCAATCACCATTTCCAGTGAACTCAGTTATGATTTCGACAGGCTCAATCGCCAAAGTGACAGGCTCAATCACCTTAGAGATTATTAAGCTCTATGGGAGTAAAAGTATTTGGTGTTTTCTTACAAATATTATTTAAAAATCAATGGAAGATTTATTGCTATCCAAAAGTGCTTCACGCCATTTGCCAATTACGATATTAGTACCAAAGTGAATATACATATTTTTTAAATTGGCTAGATTTGTATAAGATAGAACATTTTCGGTAGTAATGAAGCCATGCAAAGGACCAAGTTTTAGGGATACTCCAATACCAAGTTTTGCCCAATGACCTTTAGTCATTCCATAAGAAGCGCCTAATTGTAAAACACGACCAAATTTTCGTTGATAAGAAATAGTAAGGGAAGGTATTAGTGTTCCATTCGCAATGTCATTACGAAGGTATGCTCCAAATTTATTATTATTTTTATAGATGTATGAAGCATCGAAACAAATTTTAGGCGACAGCCATGATGTATATGCTATGTTAGTTGTGTCAGTAAATCTAATTTGTTCTTTCAAGGTGTCGGCAACTTCTTTTATAATATTACTGTTTATTTTGCCATCTTGAAAAAGTCTGTCTAAATCAAAACCGCGGAAAATAAATTCATCATTTATCATCGATGTTCCAAATTGCTGAGTATTTGTTTTCCAACGAATAAATCCAAGATCGAGCAAGCTTGCTCCAACGGCTAATTCATCCGAAAAACGATAAGTACCACCTAAATCCAAAGCTATGCCCGGATTTTTAGTAAAACTGCCAACTTCAACATCGCCATTGGCATTAACTATGGATGAAACATTTAACCCAAATTCACTTTTAACAGTTAAGTTGTAATTATCGGGATTTGTGTAAAGCGAAAAATATGAATGATTGGTTTGAACGTTTGCAAAACCTTGTAAATATTTCACTCTTGCACCAATATTGATTTTGTTTGTTAAGTTTCGTTGATATCCAATGGCAGTTTCGGAATAAACAGAACTATTGATGCGGAGTTTTTTAAATTCGATTGTTTGGTCGGCTTCCATAAACGAAACATTTCCATTTAAAAGGAGCACAAACAAATCTTTTGGATATGAAAAATAAAATTGGGTTCGAATGCTTTGGGTAAAGGTAAAAAAGTTTTTCTTGACACGAAAACCAAAATCAAGCAAATTTACTTTTAAGTCGATAGCCATTAAGTTGTTTTTTGCAAAACTGTTTATAAAACCTTGTTGATCTACATAAAGTGAGTCGTCCGAACGCCTTTTGACAATATCGTTATAAGCAAATGGGTTTTGAAAACTCAAGTTAAATGAACTAAAAGCTGGAAAGCCCAAATAAAACTTGTAAGGTACTGTAATCGAAGGATTGTTTTCAATCGCTTGAGGTATGCTTGTCATGTGAGTCATCATCCGGTCTTGCGCCAGAGCAAAACTGCTTGCAAAAAATACGAATAGTACGAATATAAATATTTTTTTCATTGTCATTTTTTTTGTTTAGTAGTCTGCTTTAATTTTAATTCGGGTTCCAACAGAGATGTAAATAGATTGATTTCCGTATATTTTAATGAACGTTGAACCGTTGTTGTACGAATTTAATCGAGCATAAATAATTAGCCATTTTGTTTGAGATAGTCTGGATAATCGTTCTTTGTTAAATAAAACAGATAATGTTTTTGTGCCTGGGGCTGTTGTATAATAAGCTGGAGCAGGTCCAACCAATCCCGAAGGGATAATGCTTCTGTTTACCAGCATCGAATCGAGGATAACATGAGCAGTGTCGGCAAAATAAATTTGCATTTCGGCATCAATAGGGAAAGAGTTTTGAATAAAAATTCTAAAATTTGTATATTCAATTTGATCAATTTTTTCAAAGAAAAACTCCAAGGTATCCACGAAAGTAAAGTAGTGAATTTTTCCATCCATTGGTAATTCCAAGCGAGCATCAATGCTATATTGACTTTTATCGGTTACAAAATTTCGGATAGAAGGATTATTGTTTGGATTTATCACTCCATCGGCATTAAAAGCCAGATATTTTGGAGATATTTCCAATACATTAGGATTTAAAAAAGTAGTATCGTGTTTGATTAATGTTTGTCCAAATTGGCTAAGCGTTGGGTAAGGACCATCCACTTGATATCCAGGATTAATAACATTCCTTGATTGACCACCCGTATAAATCGAAAAATTGTTTACTGTAAATTGCAAAGGTGCACCAAATGAGTTTTTCATAAACAAATGTGCTTTTAGTTCTTTAAGAGTAATGCTGTTTTCGTAATTATTTCGGAAAAGTTTTATACTAATGGTATCTGTTAAGTTTTCGGTAATTTGCCCCAAATAACCAAACATGTGTTTGAATTTTAGGTCGTTAAAATTAGTATTTACGTTAAATGTGTAGTTTGGCACATCGAAAGGTCTGCCATCGTTATACACTTTAATTTTATAATTAACAGGCAAAGTGTTATCTGTTAATAAACGCATTTTATAATTGCTTAGCGATACGTTTGTAGAGCCAGATGCCAAACTGCCACCATCGGTGTAGGGCATTAAAAGATTGAAAGATAAATTTTGACCTGTTTGCTCATTCACTACATCGGGGAATGAAACAGTTAATTCGCAATTGTGATTGATGTTTGTATTAACTATTGCTTGAAAAATACCAGATTTAAATAATATAGAATCAATGTCGCTAATAGAGCCAAAATCTAATGCAATTGGATTGCTAAATTCTAATTCGTAATAAGCACCACTTGGCGGTCCTGTTGGGGCTGCCGTACTTGTAGAATAGGAATCGGTTTGATTGTTTAAGATGAAAATGTCTTCGGCATTACTTGTCCATAAATCGCCTGTATAATGAACCACCGTTAAAAAAGTGTTGTTATCCTGAATAACATAACTCATGGTGTCGGCAATTAAATCGCTTAGATAATATTTTTTGTTAATTACCGGAATAGCCCATTCCGATTCATATTTGTTGCCAGCCATTCGGTCAAAATCAAAATCTTTGTTTTTGTAGCATGAAGTTAAAAAAATAGTGGAAACAAAAACTGAAACAATAATCCACTTAGGACAGGTCAACCTTTTAGTTTTCATAATAATGAATATTAGTATATGACAACGTAAAATTACAATTATTTGTTTAACAAAGCGATTTTTTTTTATTAATATGAAAATGCATCTAAGTAGGTCTTCAAATATTTTCACAAATTAAAATTATTGAATTTAGGATAATGCGTGGATTAAAAAAGCTCCATTCGTTGATTTTAACGAATGGAGCTTTTTAGGGGTTAAAAAGGAGATAGGATATTGCTGAGGTTATACCAAATCTGAAGTAAACTTCATTGCTCTCGATTTGCATTGATTTTAAAAGCAAATCATCCCGATTAAAATTTTGTATGAAGTGGAAAAAACAAAATTTAATTTGGGACAAGCAAATAAATAATGAGAAAATGTTTTCTACATTGCTAATTTTCAGACCTGCCCATTTTGCCAGTAATTGGAATGACAGGAGGGGATACAATTTACAGAAATCAAGCTGCACCTCGGCAATTGAAGTAAACTTCATTACTCTCGGGTTGCATTGATTTTAAAAGCAAATCATCCCGATTAAAATTTTGCATGAAGTGGAAAAAACAAATATAGAGAGAGGTGGCAAATAGAATCTATGTTTAAAGCTTTTAAAACAAGTGGTTTTAACTAAGAACAAACGCATTTATCGGACATTGATAGGTTGGAGAAATTGTTTGCACTTATTATCATCACATATGTATGGGCATACAAGGTTGGACTATTCTTGCATTATAACATCAAAGAAATAAGATTGCTAAAACACGGTAATCGAGCAAAAAGTTTTGTTAAGTATGGATTAGAATATATTGCTGCGATACTCTTAAATGCTCATTATCAAGATAAAATAGGTATTTTTGATTTTTTGTCATGTACTTAGGTTTTGATGTTTAAATTCGCAAATCTCCATCATAACCACCAGCTAAATGCAAATAATTATAAGCCGAATTAAAATCATTTAATATTTTATTGTTTTTCCCCCACAAAAATCTCTATAAATAGTCCTTGCAAGAAAACTCAGTGTTTGATAAGAAAACGTCAAATTCGAGGCTTTCGCAGCAACGAATTTAGCGAGTTCCGAATTAGATTTTGTACGTTTTCATTTGCTTTCACCCTTGAGAGCTGGGGCAAAAAAAAAAT
>JBBQWB010000128.1:0-7482 GCA_038210985.1 Bacteroidales bacterium | reverse complement strand
ATTGAAACTAATCTAAATCTTGTATTTCTTTAATTGTTTCCTCTTTCTTTTAATCGAACCTAAAAGGAATTGAAACTCCCGTGTCACAAAAAACAGCTTCTATGTTCTTTCTTTTAATCGAACCTAAAAGGAATTGAAACTGGATGATGTTGACAACAAAAAACACGTCAAAAACAACTTTTAATCGAACCTAAAAGGAATTGAAACTTTATTTGTAATTATTGTATTATCCATCTGATTTCTTTTAATCGAACCTAAAAGGAATTGAAACACCTGAACGGAGGAACGTACAAGTCTGTTATAAACTCTTTTAATCGAACCTAAAAGGAATTGAAACATATCAGCATGTAGAGTTGAACTTATCAAACATTTCTTTTAATCGAACCTAAAAGGAATTGAAACTTCCCTGCAGCTGAAGCATCGTTTCAGCATTGCTACTTTTAATCGAACCTAAAAGGAATTGAAACAGATCTTTTTCAACTGCACAACCGAAGGTTATGTAGCTTTTAATCGAACCTAAAAGGAATTGAAACGACAAAGAACTCTCAGCTGTTGGCAAAATGAAGAACTTTTAATCGAACCTAAAAGGAATTGAAACGATGTAATACAGGTTGGCGATATAAACAACTGGCGCTTTTAATCGAACCTAAAAGGAATTGAAACGACATACCACGGAATTCCGTTTTTGTGTTCTATTCGCTTTTAATCGAACCTAAAAGGAATTGAAACTACGGTCGAATTATTTTGCGTTCGATGGACAAACCGCTTTTAATCGAACCTAAAAGGAATTGAAACGAAAACAAAATTATTAAAAAATTAGCAAACATATTCTTTTAATCGAACCTAAAAGGAATTGAAACTTTTGCACAGATTGCAGAAACACGGCATCGACACTCTTTTAATCGAACCTAAAAGGAATTGAAACGTGGACAAAAATACTACCGTATAATAAATACGAAGCTTTTAATCGAACCTAAAAGGAATTGAAACAAGAAAACTGAATTCGGTGATTATTGGTGGAGTGTAAACTTTTAATCGAACCTAAAAGGAATTGAAATTGGCTATGGCAATATTGCCTGCAAAGGTGCAATCACTCTTTTAATCGAACCTAAAAGGAATTGAAACCTTTGAAAACGCGATGGGTTATTGTATGTTTGCAACTTTTAATCGAACCTAAAAGGAATTGAAATATCAATGGCTAAATCTTCACGGTCGAAGATGGAGCCATCCTTTTAATCGAACCTAAAAGGAATTGAAACCTCTTCAGAGAGAGCATCGGAGGAGTTGCAAGTATCTTTTAATCGAACCTAAAAGGAATTGTCCCGATAAAGAGTTACTTATATTTCACAAAGTGGATTCTTAGAAACCCTAAATCGGGATAATCAAAACTCAATCTTATTCAATCTTCAATTTGAAATTTAATGGCAACAAGTTGAATCACTTTTTATTAAAAACCTTTTTCTATCTTTTCAATCCGCTGAATAAGTGGCGGATGAGAGTAATGAAACCATACATACAAAGGATGTGGATTGAGGTTGCTCAAATTATCTTCCGTCATTTTAATCAATGCTGACTTTAAAGCATCTCCTCTCCCATGTTGCACCACAAATGCGTCCGCTTGATATTCAAACTTTCGAGATAACATAGAGCTGAAAGGACTTACAAAAAACTCAATCGGACTATAAAGCAATCCAAATGTTATTAAACTCATGTGAAAAGATGAAATGCTGTTTCCTAAAGCTTTGGACAAAATTGGATGATTCATTAATAATCCTAAAAGAAAAAAAGTAATTCCAGTAGAAATCATGGAAGTAATAAGTCCAATCAAGGTGTGTTTGTGCTTATTATGTCCTATTTCGTGAGCCAATACCGCTACAATTTCGTCCGTGCTAAATTTTTCAATCATATTATCATACAATACAATGCGTTTTTTTGGACCAAATCCAGTAAAATAAGCATTGGTTTTTGTGGAGCGTTTTGAAGAATCGATGATGTACACATTTTTGATTTTAAAGTTTACTTTTTGGCAAAATTCAACAATTGCGTTTTTAAGTTCTCCTTCATCAATTGGGGATTGTTTATTAAACAATGGAACTATTAAATTGGAGTAAAACATCATCATAAATATCGAAAATACAGCCACAAAACCCCAAGCATAAAGCCAAAAATATTCACCCGATTGAAAATAAAACCAGAGTAAAACCGAAATCATCAAGCCACCCAAAACAATGGTCATTAGTAAGGATTTGATTTTATCCAAAACAAATGTTTTTTTGCTCGTTTTATTAAACCCATGTTTTTCTTCAATCACAAAGGTTTGATACCAATCAAAAGGAATGGAGAAAATAAAACTTGCAAAAAATATGAGTCCAAAAAAAGCAAGAGTCAGCAAATAATCATTCGACACAAAGCTTCGGGTTAAATCATCAAACCAAGGTAAAATCCTGAATATAAGAACTCCAATCATCAACAAACCCGACAAAATGCTGGCAAACATTCCAAATTTATAATTATCGGTTTGATAATCCAGTTGTTTTTGATTGGTTTCGATGTTAAACAAAATTTTAATTTGCTCAGGTAAAGGCTTTTTGCGATGATTAAAATTCAGAGAATCAAAGAACAAATCAAAAAGAAAATCGAAAATAAAAAAGAAGAGAATGAAATAAAAAACCAATTGAATATTCATGAAAAAAAATATTTATTTAAAAAACGTTTCTATAATGCAAATTTAATTAATCCTTGCAAGAAAACTCAGTGTTTGATAAGAAAACGTCAAATTTGAGGCTTTCGCAGCAACGAATTTAGCGAGTTCCGAATTTGATTTTGTACGTTTTCATTTGCTTTCACCCTTGAGGGCTGAGGCAAAAAAAGAAATGAAAACCAACAAAATCTTGGTCGGAATGACCTAAATTCGTTCCAAGTATAACAGCTTGTCCGACCTTTGGCGGAAAGAAGTTGGCGTTTTCTTGCAAACACTAATTAATCAACTTTTAACTCTGGTTTCGACAGGCTCAACCTAAAAATATCATCAAGCCAACTTATCCACTAATTATCAAATCAAAGCGTCTCGTTCGCCACGGCGAACGCTCGAAGACCAATTTAATCAGCTAATCATCATATCAATCCACCTTTCTTTGGTTTCGACAGGCTCAACCACAAAACATCCACCCATCACCCGTCACTTGTCACTTGTCACTTATCACTTATCACTTATCACCCATCCACTTATCAACCTATCAACTTATCCCCTAATCATCACATCAGCTAATCATTACATCAGCTCTACAAATACCCCATCACTTTATACACCACATATCCCCAAACCTCGTGAATAAGCATATCCCAACGTTTAAACGAATCGGTGGAAGGAACAATCAAATACATAATATCAAAACGCCATTTGCCAACTAAAGGATTTGTTGGATAAATATCAAATACAATTCCTTGCTTTTTAAAAATAGCCATGGAACGTCGCATATGCATCGAAGAAGTAATCAACAAAACATAAGGATTTCCCATTTTATTTAAAATTTCTTTTGAATATGTTGCATTTTGGAATGTATTATCCGATTTATTTTCAACTATCATTGCCGAATCGGGAACGCCATTGCGAGAAAAATAATCCTTTAGCAACTCCGATTCGATGATGTCTCGAAAAATCAGATGACCGGCTCCCCCACTTATTAAAATTGATTTTACACGCCCAGTGTGATACAAATCGATGGCTTGCATTATTCTGTCCGTATTATGTCTGAAAGTAGTTCTATGAATATCTCTGTCAATGGTAACCATTCCACCACCCAAAACCAAAGCAACATCATAATTTGGCTTTAACGTCTCCATTTTTACCGGAGAAATTTCCCACCAGCGAATTAAAGCATCCACTATAAAATTATTGCTAAAGAAAATAAATGCAATAAATGAAGCATACAGAAACTTTTTTGCTTTGGCTTTATTTTTCAAAAAAATGCCTAAAGCCAAAAGAACTAAAATCCAAATCAAAGGATTTAAAAGCGAATTAATAATTTTCGATATAATAAAAAAAATACCCATTACGACATTCCATTAAGTTTACGAATGAACCACTCCGAAGCAAATAATAAAACGATTAAAACTAAATAAATCCACAACGAACCCAAATCAATATATTTTTTGGTTTCAAATGCAACGGAACGTATCGAATTATTGTTTTTTATTTTTTCGGTTAAATGATCTATTTGTCTGGCATACAGCATTTCACCATCGTGAAATTTTGCCAATTGCAGCATCAAATTTTTATCAGCCAATAAATTTAACGATTCAAATTGAAGTTTTTGGATGGTGAAAACTCCATTATTGGCATAATTTTTTGTTCCAATAGAAGTTTGGGCTTCCCACGAATAATTGCCCGAAGGAAACTTTCCAGCATTTAGCTCATACGCTCCCGAAATTCGTGAAAACTCAAATGGGAGCGACTTTCCCTCTTCATTTTTGATATTCATTTTTATTTCGGGCTCATTAATTCGCTCCATGGCATCGTTGTATAATTCGGCATTAAAAATCACCTCTTCATTTTCGTTTATTACCTGTTTATGCGTTATTCTGAAATTGCTTCTATCGTTACTAACCATCAGATATTGAGCAACTTTTATCATTAGTTCATCAAATAATAAATGATCGCCAGTTTGCTGAAAAATTCCAGTTCGCCAACGCCAAATGCCTTCGCCACTAAGCACTCCACTGCGATTATTATCAACATCCGAAAACATCAACAATGGCATTTCGCTTGCCACCTGACCAATTCGCTGGTAAAGCAACACATTCGACGAATTTGAAATCTTATAGGAACCAAATGGAACCGACAAAGGTGGCATTCGTTCCAATGTTTTTGCTAATATTCCAGACACCGAAAACAACACAAAATTCTGATTTACATCCACAAACGCATCGTTGAACATGTTTCGGGATTGATTTATTTGCAGTCCGCTATTTAAGCGATTAAATGCTGAAAAATCGGTTTTATTTCCTAAAATATATAAAATTGGAATTTTTTGTTGAGTAATTCGATTAATTAATGCTGTTGCAGCTTTGTTTACAGCAGGCAATTGATGCATAATTATCAGTTGATAATCTAAATTTGCAACGTCCAATTCATCTATTTGCTTAGCTTCCACAAAATAGCTTTCGTTAGAAGAAAGTGCCTGTTTAATTGCTGTAATGTCGGGATGTGGAGCTTGATAAACCAATAATATTTTATCTTTTCGATCCATCACTTCCACATAAATATCCGAGCGATTATTCAAATAGGTATATTCTCCGTCAAGCTCTTCGATGTGAACGCTATATTTTTGAATTCCAGGCTGATTGGCTTCAACATATAAACGAATCGTTTCGGAAAAACTGTTTCCGTTTACTTGAATAACTTTTCGATATACTTCTTTGCCCTTATTTTCGACTGTTAAAACGGCTTGAGAACCCGAAAATAAATTCGCTCCTACATGTATTTCAACCGGAAAACTATTGCCTTTAAAAACCGATTTATTGGCAAAGACTTTACTAATTTTCAAATCTTTCTGAACGGTAGTATCGCCCATTAATACCGAATATATCGGAAAAGGAATTTGTTCTGCCAAAAAATAGGGATTGCTGCCCTTGTTATAAATGCCATCCGAAATTAAAACAATAGCACCTACATTTCGACCAGCATACAAGGATTTTAATTCGATAAATAAATCCGACAAGTCTGTTTCCTGTTCGTCGTAAGTATATTTTAGTCCATTTTGGGTTTTACTGCCAATGGATAAAACTCGAGTTTCAAAATTATCTTGAAGTTGTTCAATTTGTTTATTTAAACTTTCGGCAAAGGTAGTTTTGTAAAAAACTGAATCTTTTGAAAGTACAATTGAGTTCGAATTATCGTGTGCAATTATCACCAAAGGCTTTTCAATTTCCTTAACCTTTCTCAAAATCAAAGGATTAAGCAAAAGCAATGCAATTAAAAATGTAGCCATAAACCGCAAAGCAGGTAAAATCCTTCTCTGAGTTTTTGAAATATTATCAATAAACTTACCCGCATACGTAAAATAGCTTACCAAAGCAGCAATTGCAATACAAGCAAAAATAAGCCACAATGAGTACTCCGTAATAATTTTCATAAAGTTTTTTGGCTATTGCACATATTTAATCTACAAATACATTCCTCCATCGCAACTAATAACTTGCCCTGTAACGTACGAAGATAAATCGGAAGCTAAATAAAGTGCGGTATTTGCAACGTCATCAGACGAACCAGTGCGTCGCAAAGGAATTTGTTTAACCCACTCGGTTTTAACATCTTCGGCTAATCCGTGTGTCATTTCAGTTTCGATAAAACCTGGTGCAATTGCATTGCAACGGATGTTTCGTGAACCTAATTCTTGTGCTATGGATTTTGTAAAACCTATCATTCCTGCTTTTGAAGCCGCATAATTGGCTTGACCAAAATTACCACGAAGTCCTACAATGGAAGACATATTGATAATGGAACCAAAACGTTGCTTTAACATAAATTTTTGAACTGCTTTTGTAAGGTTGAAAACCGATTTCAAATTTATTTTAATCACTAAATCGAAATCTTCTTCGCTCATTCGCATTAACAAATTATCGCGAGTTATTCCAGCATTGTTTACTAAAATATCGATTTTCCCAAAATCGGAATGAATTTCATTAATTATTTTTTCCGAAGCTTCAAATGAAGAAGCATCCGAAGCATAAGCTTTTGCTTTTACTCCATACATTTCCAATGCTTTTTCTAAGGATATTGCGATATCATCTATACGTAAATCGGTGAATGCTACATTGGCTCCCTGCTTTGCAAAAGCCAATGCTATTGCTTTGCCAATACCTCTGGAACCTCCAGTTATAACGGCTACTTTTCCTTCTAATAATTTCATAATTGTTGAATTTTAAAATACAAAAATAGCTATTTTTTTCGCTTCGAGGATAACTTGGCATCTATTTATTTACAACTAACTGTTTATCAGGCAATTTATAATATTCAATAAAAATAAATCACATCAAAAATAAAATAAATTTTGAATTTTAAAATCACTGTTGTCCGATATAAATTTTGACATCTGTTGTATGATGTTGTATAACAAGCTAATAGCTAAAATAAAGGAAGGTAGAGTTTGTTTTCGTGTATTTTAAAAATATGGATTTTCCGCAATTTATTGCCCCTTTTTCTGCCCTAGAACTTAAACGTCAGTTGGGTCACTCCACCTATAACCCAAAATGGGCGATGCTTCATAAGCTACGTTTGGCAATGGGAAAGCGAGATGCTGAATATGACCTAAAAGAAATAATTGAGCTTGACGAAGGTTTTTTCTCTACTGAAATGGCGGAAGAAGAAAAGAGTAAGCCCCTAAAAAGAGGAAGAGGTAGCCAAAAGAAGTCCAAAGTATTAGTAATGGCTGAAAGTATACCAATAGAAGGCGAAACAACCAAAAGAGGAAAACCTCGCAA
>JBBQWB010000127.1:0-7503 GCA_038210985.1 Bacteroidales bacterium | reverse complement strand
ATAAGTATAAAAATAAGCCCTATGGATATGCTTAAAGCAGCAAAAGAAAACATCAACTCAGCTTTTGAATCTATTATTTCTTCTTTTGTTCTATAATCTAAAATCAATCCGTTTTCAATAGACAAATATATTCCGAAAGCTATTAACAACATACTTATTAATCCGGCAAGTAAAGCATTACTATCCTTTTTAAAAAAATTAATTCTAATCATTTCAAAAACAACGAAAGCAATCATGATTACGGATATTGATATTTCAAGTATATAATTCATTTTTTATTAGATTTTTGGGAAATGTGTTTAGGTGACTTCTGGAAATTGCTTTTTCATCGTTGCTTTCAATTTTGAAATCCTCATCCCGATTAATATTTTGTTGAATTTCAACGCCTTTCATCTTTATGCTTAGTGTCTAAAATAGCGTTGAAAACTTATAAAATCTAAATCGGGACTGCGAAAAATCTTAATCGCCTCAAAAAATCAAATTTTCAGAAGAAAATAAAACTTTAAAATAACAATCGAATGCACTCAGTTTTATCCTCAAATATAAAAAAATAATGTTTACAAATCACGAAACCCATTTTATCATCTTCTTCATAAATCCCGAAAGTTTTATATATGGTGGATAACGCATCGAAAAATCGATTAAAAAACTTTTTTTCAACACACTTTTTTGGTGCGAAAAGGCATCAAATCCTTTTTTACCATGATACTGCCCCATGCCACTATCGCCAACGCCACCAAATGGAAGTGCCGAAGTGGTAATGTGCGACAAAGTGTCGTTTACACAAACACCTCCCGACGAAGTGTGCTCAATAATAGATTGAACAAACTTACTATTTTTCGAAAAAATATACAAAGCCAAAGGTTTTGGTCGCTGCTTAATAAATTTCATCACTTCGTCAACATTCGAATATTCCATTATTGGCAATATCGGACCAAAAATTTCTTCGGTCATTAAATTACTTTTCAAATCCGGGTTTTCAATTATAGTGGGTGAAATAAATAAATCGGAAACATCCGTTTGCCCGCCATAAACAACTTCTCCATCTTTTAAAAGGGTTGTTAAACGATTAAAATGTCGTTCGTTGATAATTCGGGCATAACTATTCGATTTTTGAACGTTTGAGCCATAAAATTCAACGATAATTTCTTTTATTGATTCTATCAATTTATCTTTAATCGATTTATCCACAAGAATATAGTCGGGAGCAATGCAAGTTTGACCTGCGTTCAAAAACTTACCCCACACAATTTTTCGTGCAGTTTGTTTTAATGGAACATTTTTATCGACCACACACGGACTTTTCCCTCCAAGTTCGAGTGTAACTGGAGTTAAGTTTTGGGCAGCTGCCGACATAACAATTTTTCCTACTTGAGTACTACCAGTGTAAAAAATATTGTCAAATTTCAAATTCAACAATTCAGTAGTTTCACTTGCCCCACCTTGCACAACCAAAATATATTCAGATGGAAAAGTTTCGGAGATAATTTTCGAAATTACCGTTGAAGTATTTGTGGATAGTTCCGAAGGCTTTAAAATGGCACAATTCCCAGCTGCAATATTGGCAACCAAAGGAGCAATCATAAGCTGAAAAGGATAATTCCAAGGAGCAATAATTAATGAAACACCCAAAGGATCCGATTTAATAAAACTATATCCTGGTTTATGAAAAATTGGAGTTTCGACATATTCGGGCTTCATCCAGTATTTTAGATGATTTAATGTGTTTTCAATTTCCCAAAGTGTAAATTGTGTTTCGGTAAGTTGATTTTCAAAGTCTGGCTTTTTTAAATCGGCATAAACCGCATCTAAAATTTGCTTTTCATGTGTCAAAATCATTTTTTTAAGCAATTTTAGTTGCTCAATTCGAAATTTTAAGGGTAATGTTTTCCCTGAATCGAATAAATCTCGTTGCGATTTTAAAAGGTCTGAATAATTCATAATAAATATATTAATAAACAAAATAACAACTTTAATTTCTATTAGTTGAATTCTGAAATGAAAATTAAATTGATTTTAATAATTTTAAACCTTTCAAAAATTTCAAAGAAACTTAAAATTCCATCAACTTTTCAAAAAAACACCTATCATCAAAAAATGCTTTTGCTTTTTCGTCTCCCAATTTTTTGAGATAGTCTTCCATCTTCTCTTTTCCTCCCAACTTTTCTTCAAGACTTTTTATTCTTGTTTTGAGCTCTTCGTTGATAAGTGTCTGAGGAATCACTACTTTCATAGAAGTATTTCTTAGTGTTTGTAGAATATCTTCTATTTTTTTGATCAATTCTTGGTCATATTTTTGGTGTTCGATAGATTCACTAATATGTGCCATAAGATCAGCTTCTGTTTCCATTTTTGTGTCATCTCCCAAAAGTTTTTTGAGCATTTCTGGATTCATCTCAGGAAGTACTATTTTTTTGACATCTTTGATAGTCATTTTGACTTTTTCTGCTGGAGTATCACCTTTTTTGTTGTGAAGTACTGCGAGTAATTTCTTTTCATCGTGAGTTAATTCTATAACTTCGTCTTTTTTCTTGTTGATAAATGTCTTTGGAAAGAATGGATCTTCAGCAAATTCCTGTTCTCCAATATAGGTATGTCCTGTATTTACTACCTTTCCTTCTTTATCAAGATATTCGATCGCAATCTTTGAAATGGTATTCTCGGTCGTTATTTACAACTTCTACTTCTGGAAAAATATCCAATTTGAGATTGATCACAGTTTTTCCATCTTTTTTTTCTTGTTTGAACTCGTATGGTTCTCCAATAAGTTTGAGTTCTGGTTGTTCTTTGAGGATTTCTTGAAGTCCTGTGTTGATTACTTTTTCGTATGCTCCCATATCTATATGTTCTGGTTTGATATTTTTTTCTACCATATCCAATGGTGCAGCTCCTTTTCTAAATCCAGGTGCTTCGTAGTCTTTTTGAAATTCTTTGATCATAATGAGTTTTGCATCTTCATATTCTTTTTCTGTGATAATGAGCTCAATGTCGTAGTTTGCATGTGCTCCTTTGTTTACTTTTTTTTCCATAAGCGACATAAAAAATATATAAAAAAAATTACTTGCTTGGATGATAGCGAAAATGATTGTGATTTCAATAAATAATTTTTTGTTGAGAAAATAAAAAAAACTCCCTTGGCAAAAACCAAAGGAGCATTATAGTAGTATTATTTACTTTATTGTTTAATAAACTTTTTGTTTGTTTTGATTCCGTCAGCAGTGATGCTAATGAAATAACTTCCTGCAGCTAAGCTACTTATATCTATTGATTTCGTATCGTTTTGTGACAAGAGTACCTGTCCTACAATACTACAAATAGCAATATGGAAGTTTTTTAGGTTGATATTGATGTTTATCTGCTCTTTTGCAGGATTTGGATAGAGAGAGAAGGGAACTTCTCCCATTTCTTGTATTCCGTTAATTAACGGATCTTTCTGTATCCAATTGGATTTTACCATTATATTATTTTTTGATTCCACAGACAATTTCCATCTGGATTTGTCCAACTTAATGGCACAATCACAAAAAAACACTAAAAATCTAAACTAATAAAATAAATCGGAGAATTTTAATCAAAATTCGTAAGTTTGTAAAAATTTTCTACATGCAGAATTCAAAAAACAAAAAACAAAGCACCCCAAATCTGAAAAAACCTGCACAAACAAATGTAAATCAATCTAAAAAAGGCAGTTTTCTGGATATTACCGATGTTTTTTTTACAAAATACTCGAAAATATTTTTTTGGGTAGGATTTGGATTGACATTGCTATTTTCTCTTTTGTTGTTCGACATGAAAGTAAGTGATGGTGGCGATGATTCGGCATATATTGTTCGTGCTTATGAATTTATACACAATGGAGTTTTCCCAATCTTTCAAGGTCCTCTTTATCCAATTGTCCTGAGTTTTTTTGTGTTAATTTTTGGAGTAAAAGTAAGTTTATTAAAATTATTGTCGCTAGCATCTATATTAGGTCAATACTACTTTTTGCACAAGGCATTTAGTAAACGAATTCCCTCATCCATACTTTATCCAGCACTTTTAACTATTTCTGTTTCTACATCTTTTCTATACTATACTAGCCAAACATACAGCGAAGGTTTTTTCATGCTTCTTCAATCCATTTTTTTATGGCTGGTTTTCAAATATTTAATCGATACTAAAGAAGATGAAAAATCAATTAAAGAAACGTATAAAAATTATTTATGGATTGGGCTTATCATTTTTGCCATAATATGGACACGTAACGTTGGCATGGGAGCAGCTATTGCTCTAATCGGATATCTTATTTTAAATTTAGAATGGAGAAAACTAGCATACTCCTTGGGAGCAATTGTGGCTGTTTTACTCCCATTCGAGGTTTTTAAAAGATTATTATTTCACACCGAAGGTGCTCAATTTTCAAATCAAGCATCGGGTTTGCTATTGAAAGATTTTTATAATCCTGCAAAAGGCAATGAAGATATTGTTGGACTTTTTCATCGTTTTATCGACAACTCTAATCTTTATTTATCCAAACATTTTTTTGTTTTTATAGGATTAAAACCCGAAGACATGCCTCAAATTACTTCAAAACTTACTATTTTGGTATATATTATGGTAATTTGGGCATTGATAGCCGTGGTAAAGAAAAACAAACCCCTGTTTTTCAGTATTTTATACACTGGTTTTATGTTGTTGGTAACTTTTTTTGCGGTTCAAAAACACTGGGATCAACCTCGATTAATTATTCCTTATTTCCCATTATTAATAATTTCAATTTATACTGGATTTTATTATTTTTTGAAATTGAAATGGTTTAAAAAGGGTCAAATTTTATATCTGCTCCCGTTTCTTATCATCTTTTTTGCTTCGTTTCCACGAGTGCTTTCTAAAGTGGATAAACACAGTAAAACTCTTCAAGCCAACCTCAGTGGCAATATATTTTATGGCATGACCCCCGATTGGGTAAACTATATTAAAATGAGCGAATGGGTGGACGAAAACATCGCTGCCGAAGATATGGTAGCTTGTCGTAAACCCGAAATATCATTTGTTTATACTGGCAGAGGGTTTTATGGAATGTACAATGTACCTACAATGGATCCCGATACTTTTTTAATGTCATTAAATAAAAAACCTGGATTTGTTCCTTTAACTGTTAACATTATTCAAATGTCGAATTCGCCACAGGTGCAACAATTCCATCGACAGATGTCGCAATATACCTATACTTTAATAAATTCATCGTTGATGAACGACTCGAACCAAATAATTGGCAATAAAGTACTAGCAGTGTATTTAGTTCCAGAACAATATAAAGATTCGGCAGTGGTTTTTGGAAATAATTTAGGAATTGAATTTGAAAGCGACTTGCCCGGAATTATAAGAACTTTTTTGAAAGACAATTGGAGTTTTGCTATTCATAATCCTGATTTAATGATTGAAGAGCTTCGTGCAAACAAAATAAAATATTTTATTTTAGCTAGTCTGCGCAAAAATCCATCTGCAAATACAGGCGATATTATAACAACTCTACATCGATTCATATACTTTGTTCAGTTAAAATACCCGAACATTTATAAGGAAGTTCATACCATTGGTGCAACCGAACCATCTACTTTAATTAAAATATATTACTAAACGACTACAAAAAATGAATCGTAATAATGTTCGAAACTATTTCGAAACACAAGCTCCAAGCCGAATTAAATACCGAAAATCAAAAGCATATTATTGGAATTCGATTACAAAATACTGTGATTATTTTATCCATGATGAATATTCGGTATTAGAAATTGGATGTGGAACAGGCGAATTAATAGCTAATGTAAAAGGACAACGAAAACTTGGCGTCGATTTTTCCGAAAAAATGATTGAAGAAGCTAAAGTTCAGTTTCCAAATATTGATTTTAAAATAATGGAAGCCGAAAACATTGAGCTTGAAGAAACATTTGATGTCATTATTTTATCCAATATTATTGGAGTGCTCGACGATATTGAATCGGTTTTTAAACAACTTAAAAAAGTTTCACATCCACGCACTAAAATCATCATTTCATACTACAACTCCTTTTGGGAGCCTTATATTCATTTTGCTGAATTTTTGCATTTAAAACGTCGTACGCCCCATCAAAGCTGGCTTTCGGGCAAAGATATTATGAATTTATTGTATCTGGCAGGTTTTGAAACCTATCGACACACTCGCAAAATGCTAATTCCATATAATATTCCGATAATTTCTTGGTTTTTCAATAAGGTAATTGGCGTGCTTCCAGGTTTCAATGCCATGTGCTTAAATCGTTTTTTGTTTGCACGACAATTACCCACTTCAAATGATGTTTCTAAAGAATTTTCAACAACGGTTGTAATTCCTGCTCGAAACGAAAGTGGAAATATTGAAAATGCGATTCTTCGCATGCCCGAATTTGGAAATCATGTGGAAATTATTTTTGTAGAAGGAAATTCAACCGATGATACTTGGGATAAAATTCAGGAAATCCAACAAAAATACATCGATCGATACGATATAAAAATTGCCCAACAAGAAGGAAAAGGAAAAGGTGATGCAGTTCGTAAAGGATATGCTATGGCTACTGGAGACATTTTAATGATTTTAGATGCCGACCTCACCGTTCCACCCGAAACGCTTCCAAAATTTTACGATGCAATTGCAAGTAGCAAAGGCGATTTCATCAACGGATCGCGCTTGGTTTATCCAATGGACAAAAATGCCATGCGATTGTTGAATATGTTTGGCAATAAAATGTTCAGTATCGGCTTTTCGTGGATGCTCGAACAACCAATTAAAGATACGCTTTGCGGAACTAAAGTAATGTTTCGCGAAGATTATTACCGTTTGACTAAAAACCGAACTTTTTTTGGCGACTTTGACCCTTTTGGCGACTTCGATTTAATTTTTGGAGCATATAAACTAAATTTGAAAATTATCGATTTACCCATCCGATACAAAGAAAGAGTTTACGGCGATACAAATATTTCGCGGTTTAAACATGGTTTATTGCTATTAAAAATGTGGTTTTTTGCAGCTGGTAAAATTAAGTTTTACAACTAATATTTCCAAAAATTACACAAAGCCCCCTGTACTTTATGTATCACACGACATAAAGTCCTCGTAAATAAATGTTGTTAAAAGCATAAAGTTATGAGGAGAAAATGTTATATTTGTAAGTCTCAAAGATAGAAAAAATCTTTTCTTTATGTGGAATTGTTTCGCCTTTGATAATCCTACGTTCTAGTAAGTCAATATGTTTTTCGAGCATTGATTGATAGTATTCTAATTCCAGATGTAAATTACAGTCATGCAAATCAATCAATGGTAAGTTTTTCTTCTCTTTTTTCAATTTCTCTAAAAACAAAAAAGCAATTTTTAAATATTTTGTTGCTGCTTTTAGTTGTCGTGCATCTTTGTCTTTTCCACCAGATTTGCCTACTTGACCCAATACTCGCATTGCATTTTTTAAAGATTTATACCAAAAAGACAACTTGCGCCAACCAGCTATTTCA
>JBBQWB010000126.1:0-7672 GCA_038210985.1 Bacteroidales bacterium | reverse complement strand
TGGAAAGGTCTGCATCTTGAATATCAGCTTTGGCCTGCATATAATTCTTATTATGAAAATATTGAGCAAAAATATTATAATGGTTTTGAATTGTGGAACGAGTTTCGAGCAGGTTACCTGATTGATTTTAAATTAGGAAATATCCCACTTTATATTAATCCACAACTTCTTTGTGGTTTCGGGCTCTATCCCGGAAACAAACCGGAAAGTTTTAAGCAACAAGTTAAAGATGAGTTCTTTTTCATTTACCCAAATATATTTTTAGGGTTTAAATTTTGATGAAATATCAGTTTGTTTTTACTGAAAATAACAAGAATGAATAATACAAATTATAATGCACGAACGCACAACACAGGCTATATTCAATAAGGGTTTCAGTGGTAATTCAAGCATTTTACCCCGCTCAAACTTCGGTGTAGGTGGACAGGATAGGAGCACGCAATCCCTAAGCCTCGACCGTTACCACACATTTTAAAAAAACGACAACGACACTAAAAAACTTAAAAATATGGCAGGATTTCAAGCACCAATTACAGTCCATCAAGCGATTGACAGAATTCGTAAAAACGAATATCTATTACCAGCGTTTCAACGAGAATTTGTATGGTCATCAGACCAAATTGAAAAACTCTTTGATTCTTTAATGAAAGGCTCCCCAATAAGTTCAATGTTATTTTGGAAAGTAAAAGGAGAAACAAAAACAGATTTTAGATTTTATCAGTTCTTAAAACAATAAGACACACAATGATTCTACCAAATACTGACCAAGTAAATGATTTTCATGCAATTCTTGATGGACAGCAACTATTGACAGCGTTATTACTTGGATTGTGCGAAAGCTACGCCTACAAAGAATACAGGAGAGCTTATGCTTATAGTGAGTGGAGTTATCCAACAAGACACCTGTATTTGAATATTAGTAAAACTTATTCAGAAGAAGAGAGTGACAGAGAATTTAATGCCAGCTTGTTTTCAAAAACAGAATTAGAAGTTTTAGAGAAAGTTTCAATAGCATTCAAATCCACTAACACCAAAGATATTATTGAGTTAAGTCATTTGGAAGAAGCTTGGAAGAAAAACGCAAAAGACAAAAATGTAATCAGTTATGAATATGCATTTGAGTTAAATCAAATTTAATTAGTGTTTGAACGAAAACGCAGATTTTTCTTGCAAAGACTAATAATTAAAATCTGTTTTTTATTCAAATATTTTCTATATTTGACAATCAAAACAGTATAAACCAATTCTTATTCGCTTTAGGTGTTTAAAATTGGGATTAATGTTTAGGGGGCTTCTAAAAATTAGATTTTTTGAGGCGATTAAGATTTTGAAACCGCAGAATACTCTAGTATTCTGCGGTTTCAAAATTGAAAAGCAACGATGAGAAAGCAATTTTTAGAAGTCACCTTTATATAATAGTTGGCGGCAATTATAGAAAAAACAGACAACAGCAATAAAATGAAAAGTAGAGAATACAATGGAAAATAATCAATCATCCTTTATTTTATTCAAAACCGAAGATGAAAAAATTTCGGTTGACGTACGGTTTGACGAAGAAACGGTGTGGCTGTCGCAGGAGCAAATGGCTGAGTTGTTTGGAAAAGGCAGAAGTACCATAGCCGAACATATTGGAAATGTATTTAATGAGGGCGAATTGGAACAAAATCGAACTTGTCGGAAATTCCGACAAGTTCGGCAAGAAGGCAACAGAGAAGTGGTTCGTGAGCTTGACTATTACAATCTTGATGTAATTATTTCTGTTGGGTATAGGGTGAAATCTCAACGAGGAACCCAGTTTCGTATTTGGGCAACCAAACGCTTGAACGAGTATATCCGAAAAGGCTTTACAATGGACGATGAACGCCTTAAAAATTTGGGTGGCGGTGGTTATTGGAAAGAATTATTGCAACGCATGCGCGATATTCGTGCCTCCGAGAAAGTATTTTACCGTCAGTTGCTCGATATTTACGCCACCAGCATTGATTACGACCCCAATGCAGAGTATTCCACAGAATTTTTTAAGAAAGTGCAAAACAAAATTCATTATGCTTTGCACGGACACACGGCAGCCGAAGTTATTTTTAAACGTGCCGATTCAGAAAAGGAATTTATGGGCTTAATAACGTTCTCTGGCAGTCGTCCGTACCTGAAAGACATTGTTGTTGCAAAAAATTATTTAAACGAAAAAGAACTCCGTTCGCTTGGACAAATAGTTTCGGGATATTTAGATTTTGCCGAGCGTCAAGCTGAACGCGAACAAACGATGACAATGAAAGATTGGGCTACACATTTGGAGAAAATTTTGACAATGAGTGGAGAAAAGCTATTGCAAGGAGCAGGTTCTATAAGCCACGAAATAGCTATTGAAAAGGCTACTACAGAATATAAGAAGTATCAGCAAAAAACATTGAGCGAAGTAGAAAAAAATTATTTAGAAAGTTTGAAAGGATTAGAAAATAAAACCAAAACCAACATGAATAAATAATGTCCTCGTCTTTGCAAGCATCTCGATAATTAGTCCCAGCAAAAAAAACTCAGTGTATGATAAGAAAACGTCAAATTCGAGACAGATGTAAAAGTTGGCATTTTCTTGCAAACACTAGTGATTGTTTAGAATGTTCGAGAACGAGGCTTTTTTGAAAATTTTCGCGGGAGTTAACTGGTGTTAATGACGAAGAAAATTTTCAAAAATAACGCTGTTATCGGGCTTTACAAACAGCCACTAATAAAAAAAAGGCAGGAGCACGCCATGTAACTCCTGCCTTTGGTTTTACTAAAGTTTTTTACAATTCACTTTTGATGACTGCATTTTTTCCATTAATAGAACCGGTAACTTTAAATTCGGTACGACGGTTAAGTTGATGTGCTTCTTCGCTACATTCCACACCATTCGAACATTCGTTTAAGTGTTGTGTTTCGCCATATCCTTTTGCAGTAATTCGTTTTTTATCAATTCCTTTGGAAATGATATACTTAACCGCTGCATCAGCACGACGTTGCGACAATGCAACATTGTATTCATCGGAACCACGTGCATCTGTATGCGAACCCAATTCAACAATAATACCTGGATTGTCATTCATAATTTGAACTACTTTGTTTAAATCGGTCATTGCATCTGGGCGAATAAACGATTTGTCGAAATCATAATAAATATTCTTTAAAACAATTGGTTTATCCATTTCAATTTTATCGAAAATCATTTCAACATAAACGGTATCTTGAAGTTTAACACTCTCCGTTTGGATAGTTTTTGAATTCGTTAAATAACCCTCTTTTGACCCAACAATAGTATATGAATCTTTGGATTTTATTTTAGTAAAAAACTCCCCATTTACAACCTTTAAATTATCAAAAGATTTATCTTCCGTATTATTTGTAATCTTCAAGGTAACATTATCTATTGGGATAAGGTTTTTATTCTCGTCGTATGTTTTTGTTATAACCGCAATAATCAGCTCTGATGGTGGATTAAAATCAAACTTATAAATATCATCATTCCCTTTCCCACCTTCACGATTTGAAGACAAATAACCCGATTTACCTGTTTCGGTATAAATTATTGAAAAATCATCTTTTGGAGAATTTAATGGCGATTTTAAATTTACAGGATTCAACCATTTATCTTTACTCCCAACGGATTTAAAAATATCCAAACCACCCATTCCTTGCAAACCATCGCTCGAAAAATACAAATCGCCATTGTTATCAATATATGGAAACATCTCTTTTCCAGATGTATTAATTTTATTTCCGGCATTTATTGGTTTTTCCCATAGTCCGTTTGAATTTAGAGTTGAATAATAAATGTCGGTTTGACCATAACCTCCGGGCATATCCGAAACAAAATATAATGTTTTTCCGTCTTGCGACAATGTTGGATGACCTATGGAAAATTCCGCTGGGTTATTATACTGAAAAGGAGCAGGTTTCGTCCATTTATCATTTTTAAACTCAGATGAATATATTTCCAAACGGTTTTCATAATCGGGATTTTCTATATTCACAATCCAACTAGTGGGGTCAATATTTTTATTTTTCTTAGTAACCCGAACCATTTTAGTTCTGGTAAAGAAAAACTCGCTATTTTTTACATTAAAAACACCTGGTCCATTGTGATATTGGTCGTTAAGAGGATCAATTGTGCTAAAATCATTCATTTTTAAAGACTCTTTTACCAAATAAAGCTTCAAATATGGATTTCCTGTCCAGCCATGAATATCCTCTTTTGATATAAGAGAATTTTGTTTGCGGTCGGAGGTAAAAATAAATCCGTTGTTAAATGGAATTAATCCAAAATCGGAATTTGGGGAATTTAACGATTCCACATTGGTGATGTCGAACAATTCAGGAAATTGAATCCAGTATTTTGCTTTATTGCACGATTCAATCCACTTATCTGCATTTTCATCACTAGGCGTCATGGTTTTATAACGATTAAACTGAATAATTGCTTCGTCATATTGAGCATCCGTTTTAAGCAATTTTGCATACATTAAAACATCTTTAGGCAGTGCATTTTCCTGATTTGCTAGACGTGCAACCCATTCTTTTGCTTGCTTGGTGTCGTTTATCATTAAATAACACGAAGCTATATTCCTAATATCGTCATTGCTTGGCGAATGAAGGATAAAATATTCGTTGTACATGGCTATTGCTTTCACAAAATCGTAATTACTCATCATTTGCTGTGCCGTAATATTATCTGTTTTTTGAGCATTGATATTCCCAAAAGGCAATATTCCCAAAAGGACGACAACTGTTAATATATGTATGCTTGTTTTCATATCTTCTGTTTTTATCTAATTAAAAATATCTTGGAGTTCTCATTCGGGTATCTGATTTCTTTGGAAAAGTATATGCTATTTCAATTTCGTGTCCCGAAAACCCACTCAGTGCGGTGGTTGACATGGTGTAAGCATAACCAACAATTAAGCTTTTGTTAATATTCCATTCAGTCATAAACACAACTGCATTTCGCATTCTTAAGGTGTTATCGAGTTGATTATTAAACAACGAACTAAAACCAAAACGATAAGTAAATCCAACCCAAAAAGTTTCTTTATATAATAAGAAATTGTTAATATCTAAGGTAGATTGTGCTTTTAAATCATCTCGAATCAAAAAACTTGGTTTTAATTTAAAATTATCTCCTAAATCAAAAACATAACCCGAAGTAAGGTAATAGTGACGAGCTTGTTTGGTAATTAGAACATTTTTTTTACTTTGAATTAAGTCGCCCAACAAATCGTTTACCGAAAAGCCTGCATAAAACCTGTCTGAATAAAGAAAAATTCCGGTTTTTGGATCGAACCGTAAAGTATTCACAGAGCTTTGAGGAACCGCTGGATCTAATTCGCTACTGTTCAATTTTGTACCATCGAGCGTAAAATAAGAAGCTCCAATAGCTATTCCCATCGACAATTTCCAATTTTCGCTTAATTTTAAAATATGTGAAAAACTACCGTAAATCGATTGTTGATACTGTGCTCCTATTTTATCGTTTATGATTTGAACTCCTAATCCATTTTGTTGAGATATCGGTCCTTCTAAACTTAGCACTGCGGTTAAGGGAGCACCATCCAAACCTGTCCATTGCGAAGCAGTTGTGAAATTTAAGTTAGTCCACTGTTTTGTTCCAACATAAGCTGGATTAATGGTCATTTGATTAAAGATGTAATGATTCATCAACGAATTTTGCTGTGCAAAACTTACGGACGAAATAAGTAAAATAACGAATGTTTGTATGATTTTTTTCATGGTGTTTTTAATTTGATGTTAAATTTTGCATTTAACTATAATTCTTAATATTAGTATAAACGAATGAACTTGATTTTTGTTTAGAACGATTCTAATTGAGTGGCTAAAAATTTAGTTTAGCCACTTAATTAGTATCGTTATTTTATGATTGTAATGTATCCTGAAAATTTCTTTTCTTCGTTACACATATTAACTTTCAGAATATAGAAGTAAGTTCCTTCGTTTAAGTCGGTTCCATCCCATTTGTTTTGATATGATTTTTGAGTATAAACTTCATTACCCCAACGGTTTATGATAACCAATTCATTTTCGGGATAAAATTCCAAGTTTTTAATTACCCAAGTATCATTTATTCCATCACCATTTGGCGAGAAAACATTAGGTAAATCAAGATCATCGTTAGATTGACTAATTGCAATGTAGACTTGATATTGAGTTTCGCATTGATTTGCATCGGTTACAGTTACCGTTTGATTACCTTTTGGTAAATTTGCTACAATAGCACCATTATCGCCATTCGACCATTGGTAAGTATAAGGAGCTGAGCCACCATTTGCTTCTACTTGAGCAGAACCGCCATTTAGTCCATTGCAATCGGCATCATTTTTTGACAACAAATCAATAACTATTGGAGTTTGAGGATTGATTACAAAGGTAACTTTAGCAGGACAAGTATTGGAATCACTTATGTTTACAGTATATGTCCCTGGAGCCAAGTTGGTAAATAAACTGTCTGATGTTGGATTTCCTGAATTTAAAGAGAAATTATATGGAGGAACACCACCAGCAGTCGTTATTTGAACTTGAGCATCATTTACACCATAACATAAGTTTTGAGAGATAATATTGACCCCAGCAACTAAACTGTTTAAGCTTGAAACATCCACTGCTTTCATATCACTTACACAACCATTAGCATCTTTCACCATTAAAGATAGGTGATCATCTACCATAGTTGTATCGAAAGTATTGTCTGAAGAAAATGTTAAACCACCATCAATAGAGTAAAGATAAGGAGGCGTTCCACCAGTTGCTGTTAACGTAATTCCAGGGATACCACCAGCACAATATGCATTGTATGTAAAATTTATTTGTGTTACTTCATTAATACTTATTGCATCTACTAATACAGAACATCCGTTGTCATCTATCACTGTTATATAATAAGTACCTGCACTTAATCCTGTAAAAACATTTGAAATTTGAGGAACGCTCCCGTTTATACTATATGTATAACTTCCAGTTCCACCACTAGCAGATACTGTGATTGAAGCATCGGAAGAGTTGTAACAATTTAGCTGATTTTGAACGGTAGCAGATGCTGTAAGTAAATCTGGATTTAATATTATGTAATCAGTAGTAGTTACAGAACATCCGTTTTGATCTACAACCGCAATTGCATAAGTTCCAGCTGCTAAGTCGGTGAAAATATTAGAAGACTGAGGTGTCCCACCATTTAAACTGTATGTTAATACACCCGTTCCACCAGTAGCTGTTACCGTTATTGTAGCATCCGAAGAATTATGACAATCAACCTGAGCATCTGCAATTACGGATACATCCATTGAAGAAATGCTAACCGATTGAGTACACGTTGAAATGTTTCCATTTACATCGGTTACTGTCCATGTTACAGTGGTTGTTTGACCAACTATAAAAACTGCTGGAGCATCATTGACAACACTTAAAATTCCACAATTATCATTCACTATTGGAGTTCCAAGGTTTACAATATTCGAACAACTTGTTATATCCGCAGGGCAAGCAATTGTAGGAAGCTGATTGTCGGTTACTACTACATTTTGAGTACAAGTTGCAATGTTGCCAGAACCATCTGTTACAGTCCAAGTTACGATTGTTGTTCCAATTGGGAATGTTGCTGGTGCATTATTCGTGATTGAAGCTACGGTAC
>JBBQWB010000125.1:0-7847 GCA_038210985.1 Bacteroidales bacterium | reverse complement strand
GTCCAGCCTGTAACTTTCATTACAAACATTAAATTATCAAAAACACTTCTGTCGTATAATAATTGAAAATCTTGAAATACAATCCCTAATTTACGACGAAGTGGCGGTATTTGCTTGGTTTTCAACATCAATAAATTATAATCAGCAATAAATGCAACATCCGCTTTTGCTGGCAAATCGGCATACATTACCTTTAAAATACTGGTTTTTCCAGAACCCGTTTTTCCAGTTAAATACACATACTCACCTTTGTATATCTCTAAATCAATAGCCGACATAACCAAAATGTTCTTTTGATATACGTCCAGATTTTTAAAGTTTATTATTGGAATCATAAGAAGGATAAATTTTGTCCAAAAATACAAATTTTCATTGATTTGATTGTATAAAAATGCTTTTTTATTGTTTAACCCAAACTCTAAAATTTTCTTACTTTTGTAAAATCAAATTGAGCAATAATGATTATGCAATTTTATTCTAAAAAAAACCTCCTTTTTATACTTATAAAGCTTTGTATTTATGGCAATAGCTTATTTGCTCAAAATGAAAATAAACACGACTCCATTACTTCGCCAAATTACAAAGCTGTTTTTGAAACAAATTTAATTGATTTTGTTCAAGAAAACCCAAAGTGGATAGAGCAAGATACTACTTTTAGTCTCTTTTCGGAATTTGACGCCGTGCAAAATCAACCATATTGTTTTTCGAGTTTGGGAAACATTGGGAGTAGTCATAGAATGCTTGAATATCAAAGCAATACATTTGGATTTAGGTTTAAAGATATTCCTTTAACCCAATATTTGATTACCAAAAACAACATTACTATTTTTAAGCCTTCCTCGCCATATACGCGATTGTATTATGTAACAGGTTCGGGAAAACAGCACGTAATTGGTGGAAATCACGCTCAACAAATTAAAAATTTTTTAATAGGGTTAAATTTTGGCGTAATTAATTCGCTGGGAATTTATCAACACCAAAAAACAAATCTATCCAATGCATCGGTTTTTGTTAATTACAATAATAAAAAGCATTATGGAGCCACCCTGATTTACTTTTTTAACAAAGCCACATTGCAAGAAAATGGGGGACTAGCAATTGATTCGCTGTTTGATAACAATATTGAACCGTATCGTGCAGGAATGCCTGTTCGTTTCGAAAAAGCTCAAAATAAATACGTCGATAATAATTTGTTTTTTACTCAATTTTATCGTTTTTCTAAATCCAAAGACTCAATTTCTTTTTTTTTCGATTTAGGATCCATCGTTCATTCACTCGATTTATCTAAAGGGAAATGGATTTATTCAGATGAAATAGTGGATAGTACAACTTTCGACGTATTCTATCGCGATTCGTTAACTACCCTCGATTCATTAGGATTTTTGAAATTATCAAATTCGCTTGAATGGCGAAATGGGTTTAATTTCACCATTGGAAATAAAAATCGCAAATTACTAACTTATTGGTGTTTAACCCACGAATTTATCGATGCTGGAGATTATAAAGTGAGGCATTTCTATAACAACATCTTGCTAAATGCTTCCACTATTCTAAAATGGGATTCATCGCTTTATATAAATTATGGAATCAAGTATATTTTAGCAGGTTATGGAAAAAATGGATACGAACAAATATTAAATTTTTCATACAAGCTTCAGAAAAGTCATATCTTTAATCTTCAATTTACAGACCAGATTAACCCTCAATCATTTTTCACAAGAAGCTATCATTCTAATTATTACGACTGGCAAAATAATTTTAATCCAACGCACGAATCAAAAATCGCTTTAAGCTATTCCAATAAATTTGTAGAACTTGGAATAGAAGGAATTAGTGTGGATAATTATGTTTTTCTAAATAAATTTTCGTTACCCGAAGCTTACGATGAAAAAATGAATATTTATAGTGCTTGGTCTGTTTTGAGTTTAAAATGGCGAGTATTAAATTCTCAAACAAAACTAACGTATCATGCCAGCAATGCCGATTCAATATTGATGTATCCTAATTTTACGGTTCGGGAGCGACTCTCTTTTGTTTTTCCAATGTTTCATAATGCTATGATTGCAAATGCGGGATTCGACGTGTTTTACACTCCAATCTTCAAAGCTGCTTATTACAATCCTTCGATGTTTGGTTTTTATTTGAATACAGATAAAGAAATTGGAAATTATATTTACATCGATGTGTTTTTAGGTTTTAAAGTTAAGCGTTTTAACTTTTTTGTTAAATTAATAAATGCTCCTAAAGGATTTTTGCCTTATAATTACTATTCAACACCAAGTTACCCATTACCCGACAGACAGTTTAAAATAGGTTTTTCGTGGCGTTTTTACGATTAATATTTAATATGAAAAATAATTATTCCGACAAAGAAGGTGTTAAAATTATAATTTCTGCAATAGTGCCTTTTATTGCAGTAATTTTAATGTTTGCTGTAAAAATTTACGAATCTATAACCAATACTTCGTTGGCTGAATATGGCATGTATCCATTAAAAATGGATGGATTAATTGGGATTTTTACGATGCTTTTTTTACACGAAAATTGGAGCCATTTATGGTCGAATACGCTTCCATTTTTAGTTATGGGAACTGCAATTTGTTATTATTACAAGAAGACATCATGGTATATTCACCTCTTTTTTCTTCTTTTTACTGGAGTTTTAACTTGGCTAATTGGTCGCGAATCGTATCATATAGGAGCAAGTGGAATTGTTTACGCCATGTCGTTTTTTATTTTGGTTTCGGCTATTATTAAAAAAGAGCGAAAGTTAATGGCTTTTGCCTTACTCGTAATATTTTTGTACGGAGGTATTATTTGGGGATTTTTTCCTCAGTTTTTCCCCGAAAAAAACATTTCGTGGGAAGGTCATTTAGCTGGTGCTATTAGCGGAATTATTGCTGCATTTATGTTTCGTGAAAAAGGTCCAAAAAACATTGAGTATAATTGGCACGAAGAAGAAGATGTACCTTTTAATGAGGAAGAATTACCCGAAGAAAAGGAACCACAAAGTGGGATAGAAGAGACGGATGAATTAAAAAAAACAGAGTATTTTAATTTTCAAAACCATACCTAATTAGTGTCTGAAAGAAAACGCCAACTTCATTATTTCGAAAGCCTCGAATTTGACGTTTTCTTATTTTTAACCATCGATTCTAAAAATCAACACTAAATCGGGGTTAAATAGTGAGTTTTCTTGCAATGACTACTTATTTAATGATTTCAAAAAACTTAAAGCTGTTTGATTGAATTCACTTGAGTGTGTTTCCATTGGGCAATGATGTGCATTTTGGATAATTTTAATTTGAATATTCGGAAATTTCTCTAAAGATGTTTTATATCCATCGTATGGCACCCAAGTGTCTTCGCTGCCCCAAATTCCCATAGCAGGAACTTTTAGTTGGTCGATATTCATTTCGCTTACCACTTTCGCTTTTGTAAATAACCGAATAAATGCTAAAGCTGTTCCGGGTTGCGAAAGTGCTTTGTAATATGCATCCGCTTCGGCTGGAGTTGCCTCACGACCAAATGCCGACAATAACATTTTCGAAATTTGCTTTTTAGTAATAAATATTCGTTCTCCTACAACGGCAAATAATCTTTCACAAGGAGGAAATCGAAGTATTAATTGAGCAAAAGAAAACTCTTTTTTGAGCGAAATAAATAATGCTGGATCCACAAAAACTACACTGTTTGTTTTTTCGGGTTTCAATATTGCCATTGCTTCCACAATTCCGCCACCCATAGAATGTCCAATTAAATTCCATGTAACATTAGGATTAATAAAATTTGCAAATTTCCATAATAAGTTAGCTCGATTATCGGGCGAATGATTAAAATCGGGATCTCGATCGCTATAGCCAAAAGGAGGCACGTCCACAGCAATTATACTGTATCCTTCATCACAAAAAAACTGGGTATTATTTTCCCAAGAATATGTCGAACCTCCTAATCCATGAACAAATAAAATCCATTCATTTTTCTGTTTTTCGGGCTTAGGAGTCCATTTTCTATAATGAATCCACATTCCATCAATTTCGGCAAATTGACTATTTGTAAAAGGCAACTCGGTGTTTTGAGCTTGCGACTCGGATAAGGGAATAATATATGGAATAATCAATATTAGAGCAAACAGAATGGATATTCCAATTCCTGTTTTTTTGATGATATTTTTAAATTTTGTTTTTTTCATTTTAAAAGTTTTGGGTTTCAAAGATAAATCTTATTTGTTAAGAATAAAATTTTATATCTTTGTTTTAACTAATTACATTTCATGAATAATTTTGGAACAAATTTTAGAATTTCCATTTTTGGCGAATCGCATGGCGTAGGAGTGGGGATTGTTATCAACGGCTGTCCAGCGGGCATCCCGATAAATGAAAACGATTTTATACAGGATATTAATCGGCGAAAAACTGGAGCAACTGGAACAAGCAAGCGAATAGAGTCGGATAAAATTAAAATTATTAGTGGAATATATAATGGGTTCACTACAGGTTTGCCAATTGCTCTGATTTTTGAAAACTCGAACACTAAATCATCGGATTATAAAGATTTTTCCGACACTCCACGTCCAAGTCATGCCGATTTTGTTGCCGAAAAAAAATGGAAAGGATTTCAAGATTTGCGAGGTGGCGGACATTTTTCGGGCAGATTAACACTTCCATTGGTTGCGACTGGTGTAATTGCAAAAAAAATCATCCATCCAATCGATATATCGGCAAAAATAGTTGAAATTGGTGGCGAAAAAGATATTGAATCTGCCCTGGAAAAAGCATACGAAAACACGGATTCAATTGGAGGCATTGTAGAATGTGAAGCATCAAATATGCCAATTGGATTGGGTGAACCGTTTTTTAATTCGGTAGAATCATTGATTAGTCATTTATTGTTTTCAATTCCTGCCATCAAAGGCATTGAATTCGGAAATGGATTTGAAGCAACAAAATTATCGGGTTCGGTTAATAATGATGCTTTTGTTTCTGCTGACGGTAAAACTTCGACCAATAATTCTGGTGGTATAAACGGAGGAATTTCAAATGGAAATAATTTATATTTTAGAGTGGCAGTAAAACCAGCTTCGAGTACTCCTCAAATTCAGAAAACTCTAAATTTTTCTAAAAATGAAATGGAAGATTTTATCATAAATGGTCGTCATGATTTGTGCATTGCATTAAGAGTTCCGATTATTATTGAAGCAGTTACTGCCATTGTATTGGCCGATTTGATGTTGACTAATGGAATACACTAATTTACTAAATTACATTATAATTCGATTTTTATGAAAAAAATATTTGTTTGTGCGTTTGTTATTTTGTCGCAGTTTGTGTATTCTCAAACCGACATGTCCGAAAAGGAGATGAATGTTATATTGGATTCAATTTTATTAGAAGGCAATACGTTGTACAAGTACGAAAAAGTAGCTTGGATTTCTACAGATATTGCAAGTGAAAAGCCTAGTGTGAAAAATGATTTTGGTGGATATTTGGTTTATCGTTTAGGCGATACTTTGAAAACGATTATTTTAAACCATGAAGGCGATGCTGTTATATACGAACTTGTTTTTACGAAAGATTTAGATAAACCTGACTTTGAGCTGTCCAAAAAACGAAATTTGACAACTTATGAAAAAGAATTACTGTCTGTCAAAAAAACCATGGTAGAACAAATTGTAAATGGCGATTATCATTTAAGCACTGCGGATGATTTTAGTTTAAATTTGATTTTAATGCCTATAAATAACACTTTTAGACTGTACATTATAAGTGGAACATCCCAAAATGATGTTATACCATTTGGAAATGATTACTTATTTATTGCAAATAAAAGTGGTGAAATTGAAAATTGGAAAAAATATCATTCCCGACTTATCCCAGCATATACGGTTTTGTTTGGCGATAAAGTAACAGAAATAACACATAGCCATTTAAAAACGGAACCATTTATTTCTCCAACAGATATTTGCACCTTTATGCTTTATGCAAAACTATGTGGATTAGATTCATTTTCAGTTTATTCGCCTTATTTTTCAAAATATTTCACGTATAATATTGATTCAAATTCTATAAAGATTCATAAATAAAAGACCTTGTTGGTCAAATTATTTTTATATATTTGTTTGCACCAAAAATATTGCTTTTGAAAAATGACAGAATTGCCCAAATTATTAATTAATAGCATATTATAAAAATGAAACGAATATTTATTTTATTTACATTACTGCTTGTAGCACTAAATATAAATGCGCAAAGTGGATTAAATTTCAACAAACGATTTGTTCAATGTGAAGACCAATGGGTTGCTTTTAAAATGAGTGAGGATAGCACATATCAATTTGGGTTTATATATATTGATGAACAAGCAGGCTTAACTTATAATATGGAAGGTTCTTTTAAAATTAATTCAGATGATGTTTTTATTCCAAAAAAGATGGATAGTATTAATGTCAAAATGAGATTAGAGCCTAATAGAGTGAAAGTTGCAATAATTCCAGAAAACAGGTTTAAGGAACTAATGATTTCAGAAGTGCCCGATTGGTTGAAATATTACAAAGAGAGCAAGGATACTGTTGGCAGAATGGTTAAATGGGGTTTACTTTATAACGAATGGGATGAATGTGAAAAAGCTTTGTCCTTTTTAGTAAAAGCATACAAAATAGATCCGCATCATTCGGGTATCGAATTTGAACTTGCGTATGCTTATAATGCATTAGAACAATGTGATAAGGCTATTATCGTTTTAAATAAAGCCATAAAAAACAACCCAAAAGAGTGTCTGTTTTATAAGGAACTTTCGTATGCCGAATGTCATACTGGAAAGCTGGATGATGCTTCAAAAACCAGTAAAAAAGCAATTTCCATATGTTCGGATAAAAAGTTAAAAGCAGAAATTACTTACAATTTAGCTTATCAGTATTATTTAAAAAAAGATAAAGTGAATTTTGATAAATGGGCTAAAATTGCTAAAAAAAATGCTAAAGGAATCGAAGAAGTGAAGCTTATGATTGACAATTTAGACAAAATGGACAAAAAATTAAATGAATAGTTTGTTACTTGAATGTCGTGCTAAAAAAATTCAAGTAATTAGTGTCAGTTTTAAACTTCGCATATATCATTAATTTATTCTAATTTAATAAATACGCATTGACCATTACCACATTTGTTTGAAGTATAAATACATGCATATTTCTGTTTGTTTTTTCTTTAGCCCCGCTGGTGACAACCCAACTGGGGCTAAAGAAAAAAACGTAACTGATTGTTATTCAATTACGTTTTTAATTTTTGTTGTCCGACTAGGGCTCGAACCTAGACTTTACTGATCCAGAGACAGTCGTGTTGCCAATTACACTATCGGACAATTGCGTTGCAAATTTATAAAATATTCAATCACTATTCCAAATTATTTCACTTTTTTATCGTTTACCGATTTATCTTCAGAGGAAACATTATTCATGATTTTTTTCCAAGCTTTAACTGTCATAACGGCTATGCTTTCTTTTTTTTAATTAAATATCGTTACATATTTTTTGCTGATTACATAGTGCTGTTCCCAACCAGTATATTCTCGATATAAAAGTAATGAGCAAATATCAGTAACGTCAATATATTCGTTGATGACGTGTGAATGAATTGCAGAAAGAATTTCGTTTCCATTTTCATCTGCTCCGTAATTTAAAGTTATTAAACTGTTGTGAAGTTTTTTCTGACTTTTAAACTGGTTTTTATTATTTTACTCCAGCCGCCAAACCGTGTGTGACTTGAACCACTATCTTAGGAAAGTGGGTGCTTTACATCAGATGAGAGTAGGTCTCTCAGTGACGATTTTCAGGAATAGTTACTAAACCGCCT
>JBBQWB010000124.1:0-7902 GCA_038210985.1 Bacteroidales bacterium | reverse complement strand
TGTGCAAAATTAACTCTTTTTTCAATTCAATATTATTTTTTTAAAAATTAAGTATAATTAATTTATATCCCAATTGTTTACCCTAAAAATATTCCTGATTCTTAATTTATGCTTGCAAGAGAGCTAAGGGTTGCGATATTAAGAATACAAGAATACTCCTAAAAGTTGCATTTACTAATTGAACTTACGGTATAAATTTAATTTATATTCCATTCGTTTACCCGAAAACTATTCCTGATTCTTAATTTGTGCTTGCCAGAAAATTCAATACTTGCCAGAAATTACAAATTTGGGTTTAACAACATTCAACTGTTAAAAAGAATTTTATAAACAAAAACCCCATAAGCTAAAATTTATGTACGTTTGTAAAATAGATTAAAACTATCCCTAATATGGCAGGAAAGAATACTGTAAAAAATTCTACTAAAAATCAATATACCGACGATATTAAGCCCGATAAAAAAAGCAAATCGAAAAAAAATAATCGTTTTGATAATTTTATTGAATTTTTAAAAAACGACCGAACCCATCAAGCATTTGGAATCATTCTAATTACATTTTCTGTATTTTTAGTTATTTCGTTTATTTCGTATCTATTTTATTGGCAAAATGATGATAATTTAATCGACAATTCGATTAACTCTATCCTTTTCAATTCGTCTGTTATCGTTGAAAATTGGATGGGAAAGATTGGAAGCTTATTTTCGTACATGTTTATCAAAAAAGGATTTGGAATACTTTCTTTTGGATTTATCTTTCTGTTTTTTATTTATGGCTTAAGCCTCACATTTGACTATAAAACACTTCCGCTTATCCGAACAACTCTTTATACTTTTTTCTTTATTTTATGGGGTTCCACTTTTCTTGGTTTTTTGTTTTTAAACAGCATATACACTATTGTTGGGGGTTCGTTTGGATATCAAATGAATATTTGGCTCATATCTATTATTGGTCAAATTGGAACCATATTATTTTTACTTTCTTTGCTAATAATTTTTGCAATAATTGAGTTTAATGTATCCTTTAAAGGGATGTTAGATAAACGAATTGGCGAAAAAAGATATAGCACAAAAAGAGCTCAAGCCAAGGATGAAATAGAGGATGAAGAATTTTTAATTACGGATGAAAATGATACTATTAGCGATGAAGAGGATGAAATAGAAGAAGATGGAATGCTCGATTTTGAGTTAAAAACAGTGGAAAAGAAACCCGAGCAAAAACAATCTATACCACTAAGAACAGAAATTACTTCAACTAAAATTGAGAATGAACCTATATTTGAAGAAAAGCTGGCAACAAAACAATCAACTCCAATTAGTAAAAACAAAGTGGATGAAGATTTTGAAATAATCATTCCAGATGAAGAAGAAACGGTTGATTTTGAGTCGAGTGATGAAAAGGTTCATTACACTATTGATACAGAATATGACCCTCGTTTAGATTTAAAATCGTATCAATTTCCAACTATTGATTTATTATTTGATTATCAGGTAGATCAAGTTGGGGCAAATGTGAAAAATGAAGAATTGCATGCCAATAAAGATAGAATTATCGATACTTTAAAGAACTATTCGATACAAATTGATAAAATTTCGGCTACTATTGGACCAACTGTTACGCTTTACGAAATTGTTCCCGCCCCAGGTGTTCGTATTTCGAAGATTAAGAATTTGGAAGATGATATTGCATTAAGTTTAGCAGCTTTAGGTATTCGTATTATTGCACCAATTCCTGGCAAAGGAACAATTGGCATCGAGGTTCCAAATTCAAATCCCGAAATTGTTCCAATGCGGAGCATTTTATCTTCCGAAAAATTTGTTAATTCTAAATTTGATTTACCGATAGGAATTGGCAAAACTATTTCTAACGAAAGTTTTATTTACGATTTAGCAAAAATGCCTCACTTATTGATGGCAGGTGCTACCGGACAAGGAAAATCGGTAGGATTAAATGCAATCATTGCGTCATTGGTGTATAAAAAACATCCAGCAGAGCTGAAATTTGTCATGGTCGATCCAAAAAAAGTGGAATTAACACTGTTTTCGAAAATCGAACGTCATTATTTAGCAAAACTGCCAGATTCGGAAGAAGCAATTATTACCGACACCAAAAAAGTGGTTCGCACGATAAATTCTTTATGCATTGAAATGGATCAACGATACGACTTGCTGAAAGATGCTCAATGCCGAAATATTAAGGAATATAACGCAAAATTTATTAGTCGAAAACTCAATCCCGAAAATGGACATCGTTTTTTACCATACATAGTGCTAATTGTAGATGAATTTGCCGATTTAATAATGACGGCTGGCAAAGAAGTTGAAATGCCGATTGCACGTTTGGCTCAGCTTGCTCGTGCCATTGGGATTCATTTAATTATTGCTACTCAACGTCCATCGGTAAACATCATTACAGGTACAATAAAAGCGAATTTTCCTGCTCGAATTGCATTTAGGGTTACTTCAAAAATTGATTCACGAACTATTTTAGATTCAAGCGGTGCCGAACAGCTTATTGGACGTGGCGACATGCTTCTTTCTACTGGAAATGACTTAATACGTTTACAATGTGCATTTATCGATACGCCTGAAATTGAAAATATTACCGAATTTATTGGCTCACAGCGTGCTTATCCGAGTGCACTGCTATTACCCGAAGTTGCAGACGAGGAAGCCGAAGGCATTGCCGATTTTGATATCGACGACCGAGATGCAATGTTTGTGGATGCGGCACGAATTATTGTCGCTACTCAACAAGGTTCTACTTCGTTGTTGCAACGCAAACTTAAATTAGGTTACAATCGTGCCGGACGTATCATCGACCAACTTGAAACACTTGGAATTGTTGGACCTTTTGAAGGCAGTAAAGCACGCGAAGTGAGAATAAAAACAGAAGTGGAACTAAACGAATTTTTACGAAACAATAATTTGGTATAGTGATTGTTTAAAACTTATAATAAATCCCACAAACGATGAACTCAATCAAATCAGCTGTAATTATATCTTTTATTTTATTTATTTCTACACTATGTTCCCCTTTCTCTTCATTTGGGCAACTTAACGACAATTCAGCCGAAATACTCGACAATGTTGCAAAAAAAACAAAAACATTCAAAACTATTAAAATAACTTTTTTGTTTAAACACGAAAAAAATAAAACGGTACAAAAATCGGTTAAAGGCAATGTGATGGTAAAGGACGATAAGTATGTTTACACTTTCAATAATCAGGTTGTTTATTGCGATGGAAAAACAACTTGGACATACTCGGAAGAGACCAACGAAGTTACCATAAACGATGTTTCAACCGACACCGATGACGACAACATCAACCCTGCATATTTTTTAAACGATTACAAACTAAAATTTAAACCAAAACTTATTCGCGAATCCATAGTAAATGGTAAAACAGTGCAAGTAATTGATTTAACCCCATTAAAAGCTCGTTCATATTCACGTATTCGACTCGAAATTGATAAAACAAAACAGCAAATAATTCAGCTTACTGTAATTGATAAAGAAGGAGACATGTATTTATATATTATCACAAGTTTTCTAAGCAATCAAGCCATAAATGATTCTGTATTCATTTTTGATACTAGCAAGTATAAAAACATCGAAATCATAGACATGAGGTAAACTATGGGAAAAATAATTCATTTAAAGTTTATTATTCCTGTAATTGTCATTCTTTTTTTGTTGGCTTTAAATTCCTGTCGTCCTACTCGAAACATTCCCGAAAACAGCTTTTATTTAAAAGAGAATACAATTAAGACGGATATTCCAAATTTTAGCACTACCAGTTTATATTCGTTGGCAAAACCAGCTACTAATCGTAAATTTTTCGATCTTATAAAACTAAAAGTACGTGTTTATTCAATGTTTAATGGAGGTCATTCGCGCCGATATAAAAATTGGATAAAAGCAAATTTTGGCGAGCCACCCGTTTTGTTAGACACAAACTTCACCATCTATTCGGCTTCACAAATGAATTTATACATGGTTAATAATGGATATTTTGATGCCAAAATTGAACCGATAATTCATTATTCTAAAAAATCGGCAAAAGTCGAGTTTAATATTACTTGCGGAGAGCCATACAAATTAATTTCAAAGTCGTATGAAATTGAAGATAAGGAGATAGAAACCATTGTTTTTGCCGATAGCTCCAACACTCTCCTGGAAAAGAATATTACCTTTAGCACCTCCATTTTATCTGCCGAACGCGATCGAATTGTAAATAATTTACGTAATTCTGGATATTATAATTTTGCCCGTGAATTTATTTCCTTTCAAATTGATACTAATTATCAATCAAATTCTTTTTCACTTCAACTTATTATTTCAAATTTAATTGATACAGACAGCACCTATTTAGAACACAAGCGATATAAAATCCGTTCGGTGAATATTTTTACCGAATACAATACGCTAAACAACACTACTTTATACGAAAAAAATCTCATTATTCAAACCCGTGATTATGGGGATACAATCTTTAGCCCATATTCTTTTTTTTACAACAATAAATTAGCTTATCGACCACAAGTGCTGACCAATTCAATAATAATTAAGCAGGGCGAATGGTATAGTTTACGAAATTCGAATCTTACATTTAATCGTTTAAACGATTTACGGAATTTTGGATATATTAATATTGTACATCAAGAGGTATCAGATACTTCAAACAACAATCAGCCACTACTCGACTGTAACATTTATTTTAATTCATTAAAAAAACATGAATTTTCATTAGAAGCAAAAGGAACAAACTCGGGAGGAAATTTAGGTGCTGGACTTGATTTTTTATATTACAACAGAAATGCATTTAAGCGTGCACAGATATTCAGTACACGAATTGGTGGAGCCTTTGAAGCACAAAAAGTAATTGGCGATGCAAATCAAAATCAAAATACCTTATTTATTTTTAATACCTTAGAAATCAGTTCAAACATAAAATTAGAAGTACCATCCTTTATTTTTCCTTTTCGAACATCTTTAAATAAAAAACTATTCCGACCAAAAACCATTTTCCAAGTTGGTGTAAACTATCAGCAACGCCCCGATTATACTCGATTGGTTGGAAATGTATCGTTTGGTTACGAGTGGCGGCAATCAAAACAAATCCGACATCTACTCTACCCTATTGATATCAATACTGTAAAAATAAATCCCGATTCATCTTTTTTGGCTGTACTTAGTCAATTTAATCGAAGAATTCGTGAACAATACTCCGACCACTTAGTTTTTGCTTTAAAATACAGTTTCATATTTTCAAATCAGCTCAAAAAAGAACAAACCAGCTATTCGTTTGTACGTTTTAATATCGAATCGGTTGGCAATGCTTTAAATGCTTATAATATCCTAACTAAGGCAGAAAAAAACTCTTCGCAACAGTACTTATTGTTTGGAATACCTTATGCCAATTATGTTTCTGCAGATATTGATTTAAGACATTACATTCGAGTAACCGATGAATCATTACTTGCATTAAGAAGCTGTTTAGGTTTTGGCATTCCGTTATACAATTCATGGTCGATTCCTTTTGAAAAGAGTTATTTTTTAGGGGGCGCAAATAGCATGCGAGGCTGGCGAATGAGAACATTAGGTCCAGGCTCATATCAATCCGACATTAACTTTGAGCGAAGTGGCGATTTAAAAATGGAGATGAATGTTGAAATGAGATTTCCAATTTGGTCGTACTTTAAAGGTGCTTTTTTTGCCGATGCTGGAAACGTTTGGCTAATGCGCGAAAACTTAACCGTGCCTAACGGAAATTTTCAAACAAATAGGTTTTATAAAGAAATTGCATTGGATGCTGGTGCGGGAATACGTTTGGATTTTGATTTTTTTATTGTTCGTTTTGATGGTGCTTTCAAATTATATAATCCCGAAAATATCGAAGGTAGTAGATGGTTGGTTAAAGATCTTTCGATGAAAGATTTTGTCCTAAATTTTGCAATTGGATATCCTTTCTAATCCATTCCTATGATGAATCCAAAATTAAACCTTTTTACCGAAAACTTTTCGTACGATGCAACAAAAAATCAAATTGAATTTTTTGAACAAATTGACCTTTTTCTGCAAAATTTTTCTGAACCAGAAATTTTTATATTAAGCGGTTATGCCGGAACAGGTAAAACAAGTGTAATTAGTGCGTTAGTAAAAACGTTATCGGCATACAAAAAAAGAAGTATTTTATTAGCACCAACCGGACGAGCTGCTAAAGTTTTGGCTCAATACACTCAAAAAAAAGCCATTACCATTCACAAAAAAATTTATGCTTTTGACATGGATTCCGATAATAATGGGAGTTTAATGTTGGATGAAAACACCCACAAAAACACTCTTTTTATTGTGGATGAAGCATCCATGATTCCGGCATTTTCAAAAAAAGATTCACCCGATTTATTTAGCAGTCGCAACATTCTCGATGATTTAATAAAATATGTTTTCAGTGGTTATCAATGCAAACTTTTGTTTATTGGCGATCCCGCTCAGTTGCCTCCGGTCGGCACATCGCTAAGTCCGGCACTGGACGAAAACTTTTTGAAAGCCGAATATTCTATTCCAATCGTATCCTTAAAACTAACGCAAGTGGTTAGGCAGCAAATGGAGTCGGGCATTTTAGCAAACGCTACCTATATTCGTAAACAAATCGACAAAATTAACATCACTGGAAAACTCTTTAAAATTTCGCCATTTAACGACATTGAAAACATACAAGGTGTTGATTTAGAAGAAGTTTTACACGACGTATTTAACAAACAAGCATCCCACGAAATAGCATTTATTACGGCTTCAAACAAGCGAGCAAACCTCATCAATGCCGAAATACGAAATCGCATCCTTTTTCGTGAAAACGAAATTAATGCGGGCGATTTACTTATGGTTACCCGAAATAACTATTTCTGGCTCCCTTCGGGATCAAGTGCTGGGTTTTTAGCCAATGGCGACATTGTTAAAATTAATAGAATTGTGAAATTTTACGACGAAATGTACGGACTTCGCTTTGCCGATTGCGAACTAGAGTTGCAAGACGAAAACCAGCCATTGGTTTTTAATGCCCGAATAAACATCGATTCCATTCATTCCGAAGGACCTTCGCTTTCGTACTCCGAATCGCAACGATTATTTAAAGAAGTAATGCTCGATTATTCGGGTTCGAGCAATCAAAAAGCAATACACATTAACATAAAAAACGACCCATGGCTTCAAGCTTTGCAAGTAAAGTTTGCATACGCATATACCTGTCACAAATCGCAGGGCGGACAATGGGAAGTGGTTTTTATCGATCAAGGTTATTTAACCAAGGACAAAATTAACATCGATTATTTAAGATGGCTCTATACCGCTGTAACCCGTGCCACTCAAAAAGTATATTTGGTAAACTTTCATGAGGACTTTTTTATGGAGTAATTTCTGCATTCTGTCTTATTGTAAAATCTTTTGACGTGTGATTTACCCTTGAAATTTATTTAATTGTTAATATTTATACTAATACGGTTTCTAGAATAGTCCAATTCAATAATTATCTTTTGCACTTTCAATACAAGGGGTTGCAACCCCTTGCCGAAGTCTAAAATAGAATTACTCTTTGGACTAATTTGATTTAATTGTTAATATTTACTTAAAATAAATAGCAGAAAAATTAATAAAAAATACGCATTACACACATTTCATTACAATATTATTATAATGTTTGATTTGTGTTAGGTAATTTTTTTTTATTATATTTATATGTTTTTATTTTGGTATTTATCTTTTATTATATTTGTTGCCATATCTTACATACTAAATTTTTATCAAAAAGAATTAACGATATTAATAATTTAAAAATCTCCTATGAAAAAAAATGCAATTTACGGCGTTATTACAGTCATTTTGTTTTGCTCGTTTTCCTG
>JBBQWB010000123.1:0-8049 GCA_038210985.1 Bacteroidales bacterium | reverse complement strand
AATTTGCATATTATCACTTAATACAATTGCATCGTTTAAGCCTGATGAGTTATTTACGGTAAGTTTTCTAAAATCAGATCCACTGCTTTTTACTGTTTGTTGACCAGTTCCATTAAATGTAAGCGTTCCATTAGACCCATTTTCAAAAATTGCAGGTGCGTCATTAATCCAATTGCCTGGAACACTTAACTGATTATCGTAATAAAACATTGCATTGGCTCCCGTATTATGAAGCGAATTAAACATCAAACGTACATTTGATGACACCCTAACTTTAGCACTATTGTTGGTGATTATCTGTGCGTTAGATAAAAATATTACGAAAACAAGAAAGATGGTTGTGATTATGCTTTTTTTCATCTGTTTACTTTTTTTGTTGTTAAGGAGCTGTCTATAAATAACAGTTACAAATTAGGCGATATTATATAATTCCATTCGCCATGAAAATCCAATCTTTTTATATTTATTTTTTTTTTCATCTGTTACTTTTTGACCAGTTAAATATATTTTCTCATCAACTTTTGCTTTTACAGTAAGCCCCGTTGTTGTTGTAGTTGCACCAATAAGGTTAACGATGAGTGGGTCCTAAAAATTAACTTCGTTGAGCTCGCAAGCTCGGTTCATTTTTTCAACTTTCCTGCCGCACAAACTAGAACCCATTTGAATCTGTACTAAATATTTTTTGCGAAAATACAATTTATTTTAATAAATCGCAAAAATTTTTCAAAAAAATTCCTCTAACTAACTAACTAACTAACTAACTAACTAACAGCAATATACACTAGTAAAATAATTACAATTTTTTGACTTTCTCATATCTAAACATGTTATAAATGGTATTACTACGAACCGAAGGACGGCGGAGCCAATTGTGTGGAGGATGCCATAACAGGATTTTAATATACTGTTGTCCTGAAAAAAATGAGATTCCTCACTTCGTTCAGCATAGCTTGCTTCGGCAAACTTAGTTCGGCAGGCTTACTACATCGCACTGCACTATTTTCGTTGCCACGCAAGTATTTCGACGTTGCTTAATATAACACCTCAAATCCGATAGCTATCGGATTTGAGGTTTTCTTATTGCAAACCTGAAGTTATTATTTAGTAATTAAAGCTTCAACCAGTTATCAATCATAATATCACCAAATTCTGTAATAAATGACTCTGGGTGAAACTGTACTGACTTGATGTCGTATATCTTATGTTCGATACTCATTATTTTATTGTCTTCGTTTATTCCAGTTATATTTAAACAATTGGGGAGGTCTTTAGAATTTAGAACCCATGAATGATATACACCAATTTCCGAATAATTAGGAACTCCTGTAAATAACTTATTATTTGGCTGAGTTTGTTCTAGATGCTTAATCATACCATGATTTACAGCATCCAAGTTTTCCAATTTAGCACCAAAGTATTCACCAATTGCTTGATGTCCTAAACAAACTCCTAATATTGACTTCGTAGTTTTATATTTATCTAATATTTGTTGCATTATGGTTGATTCGGAAGGTAAACCTGGACCTGGTGAGAAAATTATTTTATCAAATTGAGAAATTTTTGCAATATTTGTATCCTCTGGGTATGTTATTTCTATTCTAACATGCTTATATTTGTTAAACATAGCAGCTAAATTATAAGTGAAACTGTCGTGATTATCCAGTAAGAATATTTTAATCATTAAGATGAATGTTACTAATCAGTGCCAAATTTAATTTATTACATGTAACAATACAAATTTATTTTTCATCATACCATTATTAATCGTTCTCTTAAAAAAGGATGAAGAGTTAACGCAAGAAGTTGCGGACTTAAAGCATCGTCTATCAAAATACAAAAATCCCAAAAACAGCAATAATAGTTCTATTCCACCATCCAAAGATGAAAATAGACCGAGAAGAAAAAGTTTAAGAGAAAAATCAGACAAAAAAGTAGGAGGTTATAAAAAATAATTGTGGAGTGCTGAACTCTTTAAAAGTTATTGCTAACTTGCAGGCTGATTAGTAACAAATGAATTTATTAAGCGAAATAAGTAAAAAGATATCTAAACTTGCACAAAACAAGGAAGAATTTTTCTTTATGATTGATTTTAATTGTGAGGATGCTTATGTTTATACTCCTACAGAAGCTGCAAAGAATGGTATTTTCTTTGATATATCGGGTAAAACCAATTATAAATCGATTGGAATAGAGTTTAAAAAGAAAAGCTTTACTTTTAACCCAATTCCATACGAAAAGTATTTAAAGGGATTTGAGCATGTTAAAAATGCTATACAGCGAGGAGATACATATTTGCTTAATTACACATGCTTAACCCCTGTTTTAACTGATTATAGTTTGCAAGAAATTTTTGAATTCAGCAATTCCCCATTTAAACTTTTGTTTAAGGATAGATTTGTGGTTTTTTCTCCAGAGAGATTTATTAAAATCCAAGATCTGCATATTGAAACTCGACCAATGAAAGGAACTATCGATGCGGCAATTGCTAGAGCAGAAGAGCTTTTGTTAAACAATGAAAAGGAGCTATTTGAGCATAACACAATTGTTGATTTGCTTAGAAATGACTTAAATATTGTTGCCAAAGGAGTGCGAGTCGAAGAGTTTCGATATTTTGATCGAATTAAAACAAGTAATAGAGAGCTTTTACAAGTTAGCTCCAAAATTGTTGGAGAACTTCCAGTTGATTATTTATCAAGTCTGGGAGAACTTATTGCTTCGCTTTTGCCCGCTGGCTCAGTTTCAGGAGCACCAAAACAAAAGACGATAGAGATTATTAAATCAGCAGAAGATTACGACAGAGGGTTTTACACTGGTGTTTTTGGACATAGTGATTCTAAGGGTATTGATGTCGCAGTTGCTATTCGTTTTATCGAAAAGATAAATGGCGAATTTTATTATAAAAGTGGTGGCGGAATAACTTCTCTTAGTCAACCTATGGAAGAGTATCAAGAAATGTTAGACAAGATTTATGTACCATTTTTTTGAAACAATAAAAATTGAAAACGGAAACCTGATAAATCTTGAATACCATCAGGGTCGCTTATCCTATACTTATAAACGTAATTATAAAAAAGAATGTGTATTTGATTTAAAAAGTATAATCATAGTTCCTTCCGATTTCTGTAAAGGCATAGTAAAATGCCGATTTGATTATAATTTTAAGGATTTTTCTTTCGGTTTTCAAGAATATCATTTTATTGAGATAAAAACTCTGAAATTAGTTTATAACGAGGATATTGTTTATTCATTTAAATCTTTTGATAGACGAGAGTTAAATAATTTGATGGTTTTACGGGAAGGGTTCGACGATATTTTAATTGTTAAGAATGGAATTATTACAGATACTTCATTTTCAAATATTGCGTTTTACGATGGACTAAATTGGTTTACACCCCAAACTCCTCTTTTGCTTGGAACCTGTAGGCAGTTTTTAATTGAGCAAGGGAAGTTATTGCCATCATTAATAGGTGTCGAAGATTTAAATAAGTATAAATCATTTATTTTAATAAATGCAATGAGAGGAGTGAGGCTCGACCAACAAATTCCAATAACCGGTATTAAATAAAAAAAGGCTGTCCTTTATGAACAGCCTTTCGTTTAGATTTTATTTGAAGACCGTAACCAATCCAGCATAAGTGTCCCTAGGTGTCTAGTTTCACTACGTTATTGTTAATCTTTCTCTCTTCTTTATTCCGCTAAGCTCCATAAAGAATACACTTTTACGACACTTAGGTTAAAACTTCTTCCGATTTTGGCCTCATCACAACTAAAATACAAAAATTAAAAATTACATTTAACACCTTGTTTTGAGCATAAAATGGAGTTTTATCTGTTTCGCAATCGGTTTGCACCCAAATTTGTTTAAACCCAAGACTAATGGCTTTATCCATAATGGCGTCGGTTTGCTCGCGATGAGTTACTAAAACTAAAGCCGTATCTTTTGGGTTCAATTCAGAAATATCTTTTAAACAAATATCGCCATCAATAAAATCGGCATAAGGATTAATTGGGATAACAGAATATCCATATTTTTTTAGTTTGGTGTATATCATATATCCAAACTTATTTTTATTCCTCGAAGCTCCAACTACGGCTATTTTGGGAGATTTAAAAAAATCATAAAGCTGCTTAATATCGACCATTTTAATTAAATAATTTGGAATCAAAAATAATTAATATTTTTCAGTTTTCAAAATCTTTCCATTTTCGTCGAAATATTCCCAAACGCCTGTTTTTGTACTTCCATTTGAATAACTACCACTAATAGAGAGTTTTCCATTTGGATAATATTTTTTCCAAGCACCCTCTTTTTTATGTTTTACATAGGTAGTTTCTTCTTCCGTTTTTCCAGAATCGTAATATGATTTTGTAATTCCTTCTACAAGATTTTCAACATAAGGAGTTTCCAGTTTTAAAATCCCGTTTGAATACCATTCTTTCCAAACCCCATTCTTTTTGGATAAAACATACGTAGCTTCGCCCTTTTTAGATCCATTTTCGTAGCAATATTGCCAAGTTCCTGTTTTCTTTCCATTTTCGTAAAATTGAACATCCTTAAGCTGTCCATTTTCATACCAATACTTCCAACATCCTGTTTTTTGACCTTCGGAATAAACTTCCTGAAACTGCAATTTGCCATTTTGATAATAAAACGAATATGTTCCGTTTAATTGTCCTGATTTGTATAATGCAATGGACTTCAAATTACCGTTTTCGTAATATTTCTTCCATTTTCCTTCAAGAAGATTATTATTGTATTTTCCTTCTTCTTTTTTATTTCCATTATCGTAATACGCAAAAAATTTACCATTAAGCAAACTGTTTGTGTAATTTGCTTTAGATAAAACATTTCCAGAAGAGTAATATGTGCAAATCGTTTTTGAAGTATCACTATCTTTCGCATAAAGACTAATAAATAAACCACAAAATAAGCATAACAAAATAGGTATTTTTTTCATCTTACTTAATAATTACAATTATTTTTTTGACTTCTTGTACTTTTTTCGATTCCATTTTTACAAAATAATTTCCCGACGATACGTTACTAGCATTATCGGTCTTTAAATCCCAAATCAAAGTATGTTTGCCGTTTTGCAAAAATCCATTTTGTAAAACTTTGATTTCTTTTCCATTAACATCTAAAATGGATATTTTTACATCGGCTGATTCGCTAGTATAAAATTCAATGTTTGTTTTGTCATAACAAGGATTTGGATTAATTCGGAGAATGTCGGTTGATTTGTTTTCAATAATTGAAACGTTATTTTGCTCCACATTTATATATAAATCTTTGGTTTCAATTCCGTTAGTAGTAGTTAATTTGACGGTATAAAATCCGGGAGTTTGAAAAACAAAAGTCGGGTCTTGGATATTACTATCTTCTGTTCCGTCGTTATTAAAATCCCAATTCCAAGTATTTACAATTGGGAAAGATAAATCGGTAAATGAAATTGACAAAGGAGCATAACCTTGAGTTATATTAGCTGCAAATTGAGTATAAGGACTAATGGAAGTGCTGGCAGTAAAAATTTTCTCGTCCGACCAATCGCTCCATTTTAGATTATTATCTCGATATGCCACTCTCCAAGCGTATTGTTGACCATTTGAAAGTGGAGTAGTGAGCAAAAATCTTCGTAAATCGATATTTGCATTTAAATTAATTGGGGTATAATCAGGAACTCCAGTTGTTCCATAAATATTAATTTTATCGATTCGTTTATTTAAAACTGGCGAGCTATAATTGCCCGGAGTGGATGTTATTTGAAATTTTACACTAAAAACACTATCCACACCTTCAAACTGAGATGCAACCAATAAAGGCAAAGTGGATGCCGTTTGTGAAGGAGAAAGAGCGAGTGGTTTAATTGGTTTTGACTGATTCAGTTTTCGGTAATAATGATCAATTAATTCGCAATTTTGAGGTTTGTCGATATTTCCATAGCTGTAAGTATATAAATCAAAACTTTGGTTGTCTATATCAATATCCACAATATTAAAAACATAATAATCCAACGTTTTTATAATTTCCTCATAATCAGTTTGATTCGGATACATTCCCCATCTATCCAGTGCCGAACCTGCTCCACCAGTGAGCATTACATAAAAATCCCCATTTGAATTAGCCGCAGAGCTTTCAATCATGCCACGTTCGTAATTATGAGAATGTCCATATGCTAAAAGTTGGACTTTGTCGTATTGTTTTAGCAAAGGGATAATGTCATTTTGAATGTATGGTGTATTTCCATCGGGCCAAAGTTCGCTATGACCAGGCTGATGCGTGAAACAAAATGTCATTTTAACATCGGGATTAACATTCGACTGCTCGAGTTTTTGTTGCACCCATGACGTTTGAACACTACTTTGATACGTAGTATTTCCATTAATAAAAATAAATTGAGTATTCAAATAATAAAAAGCGTAAAATTTTTCGGCTAAAGCTCCAGTGTAATCGCTCACATCATCAAACTTCATATACTTGTAGTAATATGGATTTTCGCCTTCGTGATTGCCAATAATAACCATAAATGGGATTGTAGATGACAAACAAGCATACGGTTTAAAAAATTCATCTTCGTATAAACCATAAGAGCTTCCACTCGAAACAACATCGCCCACATGAACCACAAGGTTGATCTGATTTTGAATATCATTGCCAAACATTTCCATTGCTTTTGTTTTAGCAGCATTTGCAATTTGTGTAGAACGAGCAACATCGGTACGACTATCTCCAAGAAGGATAAATCGTAAATGTCGATTAGTTCCCTGGCTCGAGGGCGGAGTTCTAAATTGATAAATATCCGACTCTTCCGTTCCGCTTATACATTTGTAATAATAAACTGTATCGGGGATTAAACCACTTAGCTTTACAGTATTCCATTTTTTAGTAACAATATTTTCGATGGAGCCATTTTGAGTTAATCCAAGTGCGGAAGTTAAACCATACTGAACCATTGTACTTGTGGATTGTGTGGAATGCCAACTAAAATACATACTGTTTGGTGTTGGCGTTTGCAGATAAGGCAAAATACCAGTTAAAACTGGCGAAATTACATGTCCATATCCACCCAAAGAAGCAACTTCTGCTAATGAAAGAGGATGATCGAAAATTGCGGCTAAAGCAATGTCAATAGGCTTGTCTTCTCCATCATTATCTGCAAAAAAATGCAACAAATTTTGTCCACTCGAAGGATATAATGCATACTCTCCATCCATGCTTAATGAGCCTCCTGCTATTATTAACACGCCATCGAGATATACTTTATAATGATTTCCTAAATCAACCGAAACTACCAAACGATACCATTCGTTTGCTGCAACCGAATAACTTGAATAGCCCGGACCATTTGTTGAACGTCCAACTTGATTATTTGTATTAATAAATAATTCGGCATCGTTGCTGTTGCCAGCATTTGCTTGATAAAATGAATGCCATTGACCTAACAAAGGAATTCGGAAATCGAAAACCAAACTATATTCGTTTACTTGGGCACCTCCCCCATTTGCTGGAATATTGTGTGTAGAAGTATAATAACTTCCCGAAGGAATAGTTACTGCTCCATCGCCAACTGTTGGACCTGATATAGCAGTATTGAAACCAACTAACGTTAAATTGTTTCCAAACGTTGCTTGCAGCAGATTGGAAGCATTATTAAACTCCCATAAACCTTTAATTCCAGGGTGATTAGCAGGAATAATTTGAGGAGCTTGAGCATAAATTTGACTTATCGATAATACAATTATCCATAAAAAAAGTGTTTTTTTATTCATTATGAGTTAGATTAATTTTAGCCTAATTGCCATTTGCTGAAATGATAAGACAAATATAATAAAAAGGAGAACATTAAATAAAAAAAATTGTTACTCTTTCTATTATAATTTATTAGAGGTGCCTTCTGAAAATTGCTTTTTCATCGTTGCTTTTCAATTTTGAAATCCTCATCCCGATTAATATTTTGTTGAATTTCAACGCCTTTCATCTTTATGCTTAGTGTCTAAAATAGCGTTGAAAACTTACAAAATCTAAATCGGGACTGCGAAAAATCTTAATCG
>JBBQWB010000122.1:0-8082 GCA_038210985.1 Bacteroidales bacterium | reverse complement strand
AAGCAATTGACTGCTCGTCAAGAGCACCAAAAATAATCCCTTTTTTTCCTTTTAACAACTGATTTGTATTCATAAAAAATATTTTTTTATTAAAAACTTGCATTGAGCTATTTTGCAGCTACTAAACTTAGAGGCTTATATACTTAGTTCGCTCACCGATTGTAAAGTTAATGAATTTTACTAATCTATCAAATATGTTTCGCTACTATTATGTTTTTTAAGCACGATAACCATGCGTTAATTATTTTTATTTATCAAATTTACCCTTACTTTAGTCATTATGTCTTTTTATTCAGGTTTACTAACTGAAATCATTAAGGTCAGAGCGACTAAGGTATTGCCTGCAATGCGTTTATTATCAATAACAAATCCTTTAAGCAAATATTCCTTTAAAATTCTACTTGCCCAAATTCTAAATTGAATACCACGTATAGAGTTTACGCAATATCCAACAGAAATAACTGCATCAAGATTATATAATTTTAATTTTCTTTGAATTAGTCTTTTCCCCTCTTTTTGAACTACCGATGATTCCTCGGTAGTTGGAAATTCTTCTAACTCACCAGATTGATATATGTTTTTAAGATGAAGTCCAATTGTATCAGAATCCTTCTCGAATAGCAGTGCCATTTGTTTTTGAGATAACCAAACAGTTTCATTAGCAAACTTCACATTAATCTCGGCTTGCCCATTATCGGTTTGATATGTTTTAATCTCTGATTCTACCATTACAATATTTTTTACAAATTTCTAAAAAAATCAGTAATATCCTTTTTTCTCATAATAATGTTACTTTTTTAATCTATTAAAACAAACTAAAAAATGGGCTAAAATGTTCAAACATAAAAATAAACACGTATCAATAAGGCATCAAAAAAATAGTTTATTTTAATTCACTGTTGTCCGATATAAATTTTGACATCAGTTGTATAATGTTGTATAACAAACTAATAAGTGAAATGAAGGCAAGTAGGGTTTGTTTTTGTGTATTTTAAAAATATGGATTTTCCGCAATTTTTTGCCCCAGCCCTCAAGGGTGTAAATTGCTGAAAATCAATTCATCCTTTAGGATTGAGGCAAAAATTGATTGAAGTAATTTACACCCAAAGCAAAATTTATTTATTTTATCGGACAATAGTTTATTTTAATTATTTAGTGTTTGCAAGAAAACGCCAACTTCTTACTTGCAACGAATTCTGGTGATTCCGACCAAGATTTTGTTGGTTTTCATTTCTTTTTTTGCCCCAGCCCTCAAGGGTGAAAGTAAATGAAAACTTACAAAATCTAATTCGGAACTCCCAAAATTCGATTCTGCGAAAGCCTCGAATTTGACGTTTTTTTTTTATCAAACACAGAGTTTTCTTGCAGGCACTATTTATTCACAAACTGTTGAGCCTTATTTGCAAATTCGGTTTCTTTTTCTTTATTACCCATAAATTTATAAGTTCCTGCAATATTCAAATAAATTCGAGATTGAGTTGAATCTAGTTTCATCGCTTTAAAAAAGTAATCAAGCGATTCGGGAAAATTGCCTTTAATTCCCAACACAATTCCTAAATTTTCGTTTGCAGAGGCATCTTTTGGATTTAACGATAAGGCTTTTCGTAAAAACAATTCCGAATTATTTAAATCGTTAAAAACTCGTCCCAAAATTTCTCCTTTTTTAGAATATGCCTTTGCTTCGTTTGGATTTAGAAGAATAACTCGGTCAATCATACGCATTGCCGAATCGATCAAATTTGTGTACGAAAGCGAGTGAGCCATGCTAATTTGAATATCAACATCATTTGGTTTATACTTTAATAAATGCTGATATGCCTCAATTGCAACAATATACTGAGCATTATTATATGCCTGTTGAGCATTATACAACAAATTATTCTGAGCTTCAAAACTTTCGGGATTGATGGATAAAGCATTTTTAAGGTTAAACACAGCATCTTTCCAATTTTGCATTTCGGAATAAGCATTTCCAGCTAAAAACCAAGCAAAAAAACTTGTTTTATTCAATTTTTGAGCTTTTGTCAAATATTGTAAACCTTCGTTAAGCAATTTCATTTTTTCATCCACTGTTTTTGCTTCTTTCGCCATTTCAACACTCACCCCTCCTGCCGAAACATTGCATTTAATGCTATTTTCGGATATTTTAACATCGGTTCGAAAAAGAGTTCTATCGTTTTTCCAGACAAAATTTCTTGAAATTGTTTTTGTCGTATATGCCAAAATTAAAAAAACAAATAGAAATTCAACTACACGTTTATTTTTCAGCTTATCTAATAGGAACATAAAAAACATTGCAATTAAAATAGCAAGCCCAATCGAAGGAGCGAACAAAAATCGTTCATTCATAAATGTACCGATATTAAAAACCAAATTTGATTGAACGGAAAACGTAACTGCAAAAATCATCATAGCCCAAGCAAATAAGCTTTTTTTGAAAAATTTATTAACGCTAAATATTGCAATTACAGAAAAACTTAAAATTAGAACTAAAATAATTGGATTAGCGATAGTATAGTATGGAATTTGAAATGGATAGTAATCGTGCGTAAGCGGATGAGGAAAAATCATTAAGGATAAATATTTCCACCAAGTGTAAATAACAGTTCCTAATTCGGTGGAATAATTCACTCCCAAAAAAGGATTATTTAAAATTTCGGGAGCAATTTCGGCATTTAAAATACTTCCAACCGCATTTTGTCGGATGATCATAAAAACAGCACTAACAATAACAAGAGGCAACATTATAAACAAAGAGTCTTTAATTTTTCCTAATTTAAAAAAGTAAAGAGTTAGAGGAATAACTGCTAAAAAAGTTAAGGCATTTTCTTTTGAAAACAGTGCCAAAACAAAAACCAACGACATCCAAACTAAATTCAAATAATTTTGGGATTTAATAAATTTCAGAGCAAACCAAAAAGCAACTAACGAGCCTAATAAGCTAATAATTTCATCTCGTCCCTTAATATTTGCAACTACTTCGGTATGAATTGGATGTAACGCAAAAATAGCGGTAGTCAAAAAAGCCAGAGAAAAATACCACTTTCGTTTACTTTCAAACTGAAACAACTCCTTTAATAAGGCGAAAAGTAAAACACAAAGCAGTGTGTAAAGAATTAAATTAATTAAATGTCCAATAAATGGATTTGGACCAAAAACTTGATACTCGACTGCAAACATAATCTGAGTTAATGGGCGATATCGACCACCAGCAACGAGTGATTTTTTTTTACCAAAAAAACCAGTAAAAGCATCGTTGGTCATTATTTCAGGAATTCCAGCTACTCCTTTTTTAGTAAATTGATTTTCGGTAATAACCAATCTGTCATCCAGTGCATAATCGAGCGTAAGTGTATTTATGTAAGCAATAAACACCATGGCAATAATAGCCAAATAAGGATAATAAATTGGTTTAATATATGAGTTAGCTTGCTGAATTATTGGTTCTTCATTTTTTGCAACAAATGATTTTTTTTTATATTTTTTCTCCATACTTCAACGACTTTTGAAAACAGTCATAAACTATATTACATTTTCCAAAATTAGTATATTTTGTTGTTTTAATCAATTATTTAATGAATATGCACTGATTTTAATTTATTTAGTACATGATAGAAAACTTCAAATTCGAAAACTATCTGCCGACAGGAAGCATTCGAAGCAACAAATTTGGAAGTTTGGATTTTATTAATTATTTTGTTGAAAATCATTATTGCCCCTAATGATAAAGGGTCTGTCCACAGAATCGATATTTTTAATATTCTACAAATCTATATGCATATTTGATTTATGAAATTTGTAATATTAATGATTTATTGTAGATTATAACAGTGGCTGGCTATAATGTTCGAGAACGAGGCATTTTTGACAAAATGACCATGAGTTTACTCGTGAAAATGATTGGGAGTTTTGAAAAAAATAACGAAGTTATCGGACTTTATAGACGAACACTAATTAGTCTTCAATGCTTGGGGTAACATTAATAAAAATGATATACATTTTTCCATTTTCAAAGCATAATAATTATATCCAATATGAATATTTTGATAATAATCCGAACGGTATTTTGCGTAATATTTTTCGCTTTGAATTGACCAAGTACTTTTCCCAATTTTTTCAGACAAAAACCATTTTTCCAACAAACGTCCTGCTCTTCCATTTCCATCCATAAAAGGATGGATTTTTTCTAAAACTAAATGCATCATCGAAGCATAATAAAAGATTTCTTTTTGAGATAAATCTCTACTTAATAGCTCTTCAATATCAAAAAACAGCTTTGTAAACTCTTCTTTCACAAACTCAGGTTCAACTGCCATATACTCAAGTTTGCCACTACTAAAAATACCAACGGGCTGATTTCTTAATTTACTTTTTTGACTTTTAAGAGATAATATCGTGTTACTTAGAATTTTATGGGATTCTAGAAATGTTGTTTGATTTAATTTATTATTCATCTTTAAATATCCCAGCTTAGGCTGGTTTGCATTATCAGATTGTTGGATATTCCTAAAGATGGAAATGTGTTAAAAATAGTTTATTCTCAAAAGGCACAAGAAGATATTGATTATTGGAAAAAGTCAGGAAACAAATCCATACAGTTGAAAATTACTACATTAATTCAAAATATTGAAAATAATCCACATGAAGGTATTGGCAAACCTGAACAATTAATACCCATACTTAAACCAAATTAGTCCATAGGATAATTTGGTTTAAGTATGGTTTATGCCGATAGAGTTTCTGTTAGAGTGCAAAAGATGTTTATTGAATTGGACTATTACAGAAACCGTATCGGTATAAAATATGATTTGCTTGGATACTGGTCTCGAAGAATCAATACAGATCACAGAATTATTTATGAAGTATTAGAGAATAAAATCCTAATACTTTCACTTAAAGGACATTACTAAATTAGTCTTTCTATAACAAATAACAGTATTACTCAAAATCGGTATAAAGCAAATATTTTTTTCGAATCTTTTTAAATTTTTCAATATCTGCACTCCATGATTTTTTGATTTCATCTTCTGAAACACCTTTTTCAATTTGTTGACGAAGAACAGGATTACCAGCAAGTTTTACAAAAAAATCATTGAAAAACATTTTCTTATTATGAAAATTTTTATATGTATCGATTAGCCAAAAGATATTTATTTCGTTATTCATTTTTAATACTGCCTGAGACATTTGCGACAATTCAAAGCCACGACATTTTTTATCCATTAAAGGAGGATTTTCCGATTTTCCAGGAATACTTTTAGGGGTAAAGTAGAAATCACCAATAGTTAAATCTGGGTGTCCAACCACTTCAAACGGCTTATTCGTTCCTCTACCAATACTTAATGATGTTCCTTCAAACAAACACAAACTGGGATAAAGATAAATAGCTTCCATGGTAGCCAAATTTGGTGATGGAGGAATTGGTAATTGATATTTTAAAGTGTGGTTATAATTATAAACCGATATCACCGTTAATTTACATTTTTCATTTTTTGCAAGCCAACCCTCCCCATTAATCATTCGAGCATACTCACCAATCGTCATTCCGTGAGCTATTGGAACTGGATGCATGCCAACAAAAGAGGAGTATTTCATATCCAACACAGGACCATCGACAAAATAGCCATTCGGATTTGGACGATCCAAAACAATTAACTCCACATTGTTTTCGGCACAAGCTTCCATAATGTAATGCAAGGAAGAAATATACGTGTAAAAACGCACACCAACATCCTGAATATCAAAAATAACCACATCCACTCCTGTCATATCAGCCACCGATGGTTTTTTTGATTTTCCATAAAGTGAAACAATTGGCAGTTTGGTTATTTCATCCATGGATTCGTTTATCGTTTTTCCGGCTTCAGTATCTCCACGAAAACCATGTTCGAGCGAAAACACTTTGACAATATTCACTTTTAATGAAAGTAGCGAATCGACTAAATGTGTTTGATTTATTGTAGAAGTTTGATTTGCACAAATTGCAACTCGTTTATTAGCCAATTTAGATACATACATTTCAGTTCTTTCGGAACCAGTTTTTATATCTTTGGGAAAAACATCTCTGTTTGTTATACTTTGAGAAAAACTGCTAAAACTACTCCATAGGAGTAACAATAAAAGATAATGCAAACACCTTTTCATAATAATATATTGAAAATAGAAAAAAGAGTTAATTTAAAATAGTAAATTAACCCTTTAAATAATTTATTTTAAAATTCTTAAAAATTCAAGTGTTAAATCCCACACTTTTTGAACCGTTGCAATTTCGATTTTTTCACCTGGAGCATGAACTCCTTTCAATGTTGGACCATAAGAAATCATATCCATATCTGGATATTTTTCGCTAAACAATCCACATTCTAGTCCTGCATGAATAGCCAAAACATCGGGGCTTTTATGGAATAAATTTTCGTAAGCACATTTCAACACTTTCATTACTTCCGAATTTGGATTTGGATTCCAACCTGGATATCCATCGCCTTGTTCAACGTCGGCACCTATTAATTCAAACACGCTACCAACTGTAAAACAAGCATCGTATTTTTTTGATTCGATAGACGAACGTTGGCTAGTAGTGATTAGAATATGTTCTTCAGTCATTTTAACAGAAGCCAAGTTTGTTGAAGTTTCTACAAAATCTTTGATATCTTGCGACATAGCTAAAACGCCATGAGGGCAAGCATAAAGAGACCAGATTAAATCGAAAGTGGTCATTTCATCAATAATTGACTTTGGATATTCAATGGATTCGGCAGTTACATATACGCCAGAGTCGGAAACTTTAAATTCATTTTTCAAAATTTCGTCAAAAGCTTTAATAAATTCTAAAAACACATCTTTATCTTCTTTATGAAGAGTAACATGGGCAAAACCTTCGCGAGAAATGGCATTACGTAAGTTTCCAGCATCTATTTGTGATAAACCAATCTCAAAACGATTTACTAATTCATATAACAAACGTGCAATTTGCTTGGTAGCGTTACCTCTATTTCTATTTATATCATCGCCCGAGTGTCCACCCATAAACCCTTGAATAGAAACCTTGTATGCAATACTATCTATTGGAGAATCCATGGTTCCGTATTCCATTTTTACAACTGTATCAATTCCTCCAGCGCAACCAATAAAAAATTGACCTTCGTCTTCGGAATCTAAATTCAACAACATTTTTCCTTTCAGCCAGCCATCTTTAAGCTCTTTTGCACCAGTTAAACCTGTTTCTTCATCTACTGTAAATAAACATTCAATTGGACCGTGTTCAAGAGTATTATCAGCTAGCAATGCCAATTGAATTGCTACTCCAATTCCATCATCAGCACCTAAAGTTGTTTCTTTGGCAATCAGCCATCCATCTTCCACTAATGCTTTTATTGGATCTTTGTCAAAATTATGATTTGAGCTCTTGTTTTTTTCGCAAACCATATCCATATGGCTTTGAAAAATTACCGGAGTAACATTTTCTTTACCTTTTGTTGCTGGTTTACGCATTAAAATGTTTCCAATTTCATCGCGTTCTGCTTCAACGCCAATTTTTTTCGCAGTTTCTAATAAGTATTTTATTATTTTCTCTTCTTTTTTAGAAGGACGTGGAACCTGACAAATTTCATTAAAATATTGCCAAACTTTTTGCGGTTTTAATTGAGTTATTTCCATAATTGTTGATTTTTTTTTAATATAAAACAAACCTACAATTTTTTTTTTGAATGTAAAAGATAATTATTCTAAAAAATTGCTAAACAGAATAATATCTAATAATTAGTCCTTGTAAAAAACTCAGTGTTTGATAAGAAAACGTCAAATTCAGGGCTTTCGTAGCAACGAATTTAGCGAGTTCCGAATTAGATTTTGTAAGTTTTCATTTACTTTCACCCTTGGCGGAAAGAGGTTAACGATTTCTTGCAGACACGAATTGTATAATACTCCCCAAAATTAGGACAACTATTTAAGATAATAAAAGTATAAACTTTAAATTTTAAAAAGTATGTCAGCAAAAAGAAGAAAATTCAGTAAAGAGTTTAAGTCCAAAGTGGTCATGGAAGCTCTAAAAGAGAGAGAAACATTGGAAAGTTTAGCCAAGAA
>JBBQWB010000121.1:0-8101 GCA_038210985.1 Bacteroidales bacterium | reverse complement strand
CCAATATAATGATAAGGAAATCATGGAGATACAGTATAAAATTAATAGAAGACCAAGAAAAAAATTAAATTATGACAGTCCTAAAAATATATTTTTTAAATTTGTAAACAATAAAGTTGCATTTGCTAGTTGAATCTGCCTGTTGAAAAAAAAAAACAAATACTTGCTTAATTCAAAAAGAATAACTAATTTTGCAGTCCTAAAATAAAAATCAGCTATGAAAAGGACATTCCAACCATCGAACAAAAAAAGAAGAAATAAACACGGTTTTCGTAAACGTATGGAGTCAGCTAATGGTCGTAGAGTATTGGCTTCTCGTCGTGCAAAAGGTCGCAAAAAACTAACGACATCCGATGAAAACCCAACGAAAAAATTCTAATTTTTTTGTCTTTTTTCAATAAGGTTTTATAAAATATATTTTCTCTTTTGAGGAGAAAAAGAAGGTGTTAACATCTTCTTTTTTGTTGTTTCATAAAGTAAAGTCGAATAAAAAATAGAGTTTTATACTTTTTTCAACAATTGAATCCCGATTTTTTTCGAAAAGTTTAATATTTTAAATTGAGAATCGTCCATGATTTTTAAGATGGGATAGAAGTTTAGTTTTTCATCCCAATATGGTGTTTTATAATAAAACCAATTGTAAATTATTCGTGGATTTGACGCAAATACGGAATCGTTCTTCATTTTAAAATCAAATTCCTTTTGTAATTCCTTGTCGTTTTGCAACATGTCAATCATCATCTTTTCAACAACATACGATTCGGCATACTCTTTTTGCTCTAAAACAGAATTGAAAAATCCCCATTGAAAGTATGAGTCGCTCGAATTTGGCTCAAACATGTGTGCAATCATTTTAGAATGAACTTGTTGCAATGGAACAAAAATAGAATTTTTAGGAATAATCCTCTTTTCTGAAGTTTCAACAAATTCAAACGATGAAACCATTTGTCGCCCCTCAAATGAAGTGGAAGAAAGTATTACATCTGAAAATTGAGTAGAAACAACGTTTATTGACACGTTTTCGCCCATAACAAAATAGCTAACGTTGTGAATCTTCATTAAATCTATAATATCTTTCCACTCAGGAGGAATAATATAGGCAATAGGCAACTGAATGTGTTTTTCGGGGATAAGCTCCTTAAAATAGGGGATAATGAAGTTTTCGTTTCGTGTACTATCATATAAAAACCAACTTTCACCTGTAAATATACTTTTCAATTCATCGTAATGAACTCCTTTAAATTCAACCATAATAGAATCGCCATTGGATATAAAATTTAATGGAAACGAAGGTTGAGTTATTTGCAGATTTTTAGCTTTTTCGTCGGCAAGTTTATTCAAATTAATTAACTCGGAGCTATTTTGTGATATCAATTCGAGACTATTTAGAAGCATTTCGTAAGTGGCTAAAACTCTAGTTTTGTAGCTTTTAAGCTGATGTGTTTCTATCAGTAAACAAATTCGGTTGTTAGCGGCAGCATATCCATTAAAGAGTTTAAGGGACGAAGCGTAATTTCGCAAACCACTGCGTGGGTCGTGCCAATTTCGGAATATTACATAAGGATACATTAAAAATCCCGATTTTGTCATATTGCTATCTACAAAAGGCAGGTATTTTTTTACCAACCAATTGCTTAAATCGGTATCGAGTGTGCCATTTGTTTCCAAACTATACGTAAGTGCATATTGATAATCGGCACCATCGGTAGTATGGCAATCCACAAGGAAGTCGAAATTCCATTTATGAAACATATCGAGCCAATTTTTCATTTCGGAAGCGTCGGCTTTTAAATAATCTCGGTTTAAGTTGTAGTTTTTTGCAGTAGTTCGCCAACCCATTTCTTTGGGTCCGTTTTGATTTATCCTATTATAAGCCGAAAAACGTTCGTGCCCATCCACATTAAAAATAGGCATAAAAACGAAGCTTATTTTATCCAGCCATTTCAAATATTTTCCAGTAATTGCAATTTCTCGAATTAACATCAAGCCAGCATCTTTTCCGTCGGGCTCGCCTGCATGAACGCATGCTTGAATGAATATCACGGCTTTGCCAGTAGCTTTGATTAAAAGAGGGGAAGTAAATCCATTTTTATCGATGATTAATATTGGAATTTTTCGTCCCTGTGGAGAGGTTCCAATGGAGCTTAAATGTACGTATTTTGAGTTTTGAGCCAAAAGTTCGCAATAATCTATAGTTTGCTTGTAATTAGGCGTTTCAAGTCCCGATGTGGCTTCAAAATAGGTGGTAAAGTCAGTAGGTTTTTGACAAAAAACTAGCTGATTGACAATAAGTATTGACAAAAGCAATGAATAAGGTTTCATGTTTTTAAATTATAAGAAAATCAAAAAAATAATAAAATTTGGTACTATTACAATAAGCCTCTATTTTTAAGCAAAGGTTCAATTCTGGGTTCATTTCCACGAAAATCGATGTACATTTGATAAGGATCTTTTGTGTTTCCTTTTTCAAGAATTTTTTTACGGAAAGCAGTTGCAATCTTTTTATTAAAGATGTTTCCAGTTTCCTTAAATGCTTGAAAAGCATCTGCATCTAAAACTTCCGACCAAATATAGCTATAATATCCTGCCGAGTATCCACCCGCAAAAATGTGTTGAAAATAGGTGCTTCGGTAGCGAGGTGCAATGGCTGAAATCAATCCTTTCTTTTCTAAAATAGCACGTTCTAATTCGTTTGGATCAAATGCTTTTTTAAAATCCATGGTATGATACATCATATCAAGGTAAGCCGCAGCCAAGAATTCACAAGTGCCAAAACCTTGATTAAAATGACTGCTTTTAGTTAGCTTCGCAATCAATTCATCCGAAATAGGTTTATTGGTTTTGTAATGACGTGCATATTGTTTTAAAACAGCAGGTTCGGTAGCCCAATGTTCCATAATTTGCGAAGGTAATTCTACAAAATCACGAGGTACTGAAGTGCTGCCACGATATTGACAATTAGATACTAAAGCATGAATTGCATGACCAAACTCATGGAAAAATGTTTCCACTTCGTCCATATTTAGCAAGGAAGTAGCATCGGAAGTTGGTTTTGTGAAATTACAAACGATGGATACAACTGGTGTAACTCGTTTATTGTTTTTGTAATATGCCGAGCGATAGCTTGTGCACCAAGCTCCACCACGTTTTGTAGCCCGAGGGAAGAAGTCCATCATTAAAACTCCTAACACTTGTTTATCTTCATCAATTACTTCATAAACAGTAACTTCGGGATGATAAATTGGAGTATTTTTCAGTTCTTTAAAAGTAATACCATATAAATTTTTAACAACATCAAAAATTCCATCTCTAACATTTTCGAGTTTAAAAAATGGACGAAGTTCTTCTTCATCAATTTTATACTTCATTTTCCGAACTTTTTCGGAATAATACCACCAATCCCACAGCTCTATTTTATCAAAATCAGAATTATCCATCTTTGCGGTCATAAGTAATTCCTCTTCTTCAAGAATAGCTTTTTTAATAGCTGGTTCCCATACTTTATCGATTAAATCGAACACTTTATTTGGGGTTTTAGCCATGTTTTCTTCAAGTACAAAAGTTGCATGATTTTCATAACCCAATAATTTAGCTTTTTCTAAACGTAGCATTAAAATTTGGACTAAAATCTTTTTATTATCGAATTCGTTATTATTGTTTGCACGGTTTAAATAGCCGTTATATAGAAATTCTCGCAATTTTCTATTCGGAGAATATTGAAGAAAAGGGATGAAACTTGTTTTTTGGAGTGTAAATACCCATTTGTCATTTAATTTTCTACTTATAGCCTCTTCTTTAGCAGCTTGAATTACCGATGCAGGTAAGTCTTTTAAATCGTTTTGATTATCGATGGTTAAAATAAAACTGTTTGTTTCGGCTAAAAGATTGTCGCCAAATAATAGGGTTAGTTTTGATAGCTCCGAATTGATGTCTTTCATTCGTGCTTTATCTTTGTCGTTTAAATTGGCTCCACTACGAACAAAGTTTTTGTAGTATTTTTCGCTTAATCGAATTTGTTCGGGAGTTAACTTTTCTTTCTCACGATTATTGTAAACAACTTTAATACGATCAAATAATTTTGGATTCATATTAATGTTGTCGCTATGTGCCGAAAGTTTTGGAAATATTTCGGAAGCAATTTTCTGAATATCTGAATTTGTATTTGCCGATCTTAAATTTGAAAACACCAAACTAACTTTTTCGAGCAATTCGCTTGAATTTTCAATCGCTTCTATGGTATTTTTGAAATTAGGTGCTTCTTTATTTTCAATAATTGCTGCGATTGCTTTTTCTTGCTGAAGCATTCCTTCCTCAAAAGCAGGAGAAAAATGTTCGATTTTTATTTTTTCAAATGGTGGTATGCCATAGGGTGTTGTCCAATCTTCAAAAAATGGATTCGTGGATTTAGTTTGTGCAACTAGGCTACTTAATGCTGTTGAACAAATAATAATCGTTAAAAAAAGATTTCTTTTCATATTTGATGTGATTTTATTTTAATCTTCAAAAATAGTGAAAAAATCAATTGTACCAAGTATGGAAAATTATTAGCATAATAAATTTTGTAATTTTTGACGGTTTCTTTTGTTGTATTTTGTTTTTATCCCCGCGCTTCGCACGGGGTTATTGACATTTGACCCCATTCGGGGTCAAGAAAAAATAAACCTGTCCGAGAAATTGAGTTAAGCTTTATTAATGCCAGTATAAAAATTCATCTGACCCATTTATTGCACTACTTATTTGATTTTTTTTTTAGCATAACCAAAAAAACAAATAATTTATTTTTTTGTTTGCATGCACGAAGTAATTTAATGTCAATAACCACGAACGCATTAAGGAATCTCGGCGAAAAGTATGCAGGGGGCTTCTAAAAATTAGATTTTTTGAGGCGATTAAGATTTTTCGCAGTCCCGATTTAGATTTTGTAAGTTTTCAACGCTATTTTAGACACTAAGCATAAAGATGAAAGGCATTGAAATTCAATAAAATATTAATCGGGATGAGGATTTCAAAATTGAAAAGCAACGATGAAAAAGCAATTTTTAGAAGCCACCTCTATAAAATTACATTTTGCAAAAACATTGAATTTTGCAACATATTGTGTAATTTATGTAACAAATTAAAAGATTAACCATTGTAATTTTGTTTTATAAATTTCACAATAAATATACATGTTAAATTAAAACAATATGAAAAACGACAACTTTGAGAATGAATTAATCGCATTACAAAACAATATGCGAAACTTTGCTTTTTCACTTACGCAAAATCTTGAGGATGCTGAAGACTTATTACAAGAGACAACATTAAAAGTGTTGGTAAATGAGGTAAAGTTTGTTGACCATATTAACTTTAAAGGTTGGGTATTTACCATTATGAAAAATACTTTCATAAATAACTACCGAAAACTTGTTAGAAACAAAATAGTAGTTGACAGAACGGAAGATTTATATCATTTTAATTTAAATCAAAAACAAGGTTTTGATAGCCCTGAAAGTTCGTATGATGTTCGTGAAATAACTAAAAGCATTGCTTCATTTTCCGATATGTATCGTATTCCTTTTTCTATGCATCTAGAGGGATTCAAATATGAAGAAATTGCTCAAAAGAACAACTTACCTGTTGGAACTGTAAAAAGCCGTATATTTTTAACTCGAAAAAAATTGCAACAACAATTAAAAGAATATCAATATTAAGCCCACTATCGCTCACATTTAATGCTAATAATCTTCTTCCTTAATTGCAAATACATTATAAATTATTGTTTAATAATTTTCCGTAATCCTTTAATAAATGATAAAAACTGATTCTCTTCCTTTTTACCTGAAACTTTCGCAAATATCCATCGGTATAGTTGCTTTTGTATTTGTAATATATATCGGGCAGCAAATTATTCTGCCATTGATTTTTGCTTTATTAATTGCTATTCTTTTAAATCCGTTTGTTAGCTTTTTACAGAGAAAAGGATGGAATCGTGTCTTAGCTATATTGATTGTTATTTTAATTGCATTTATACTGTTAGCAGTTTTATTATTTTTTATTTTTACACAGGCAAGCATGTTTACAGAAGCACTCCCGCAGCTTAAAGTAAAATTTAGTGCTATGTTTGAAACTGCCATTAATTGGGTTTCAAGTACTTTTAATATTAGTGTCGAAAAAATTCACGGATGGATATCAGAGCAAAAAGGCGAGGGTTTAAGTAATTCGTCGGCAATTATCGGTAAAACTTTAATGACCGTTAGCGGAGTATTATTTTCGTTTTTCCTTATACCTGTTTACGTTTTTATGTTTTTATTTTATAAAAACTTGCTTATACACTTTATTTCTGCTCTTTTTTCAAAAGATAAAAATGGAATGGTAAATGAGGTTATGACCGAAACTAAAAATCTTATCCAAAGCTACCTTTATGGCTTATCTATTGAAGCTGCAATGGTTGCAATTTTAAATTCGGTAGCTCTATTAATTATTGGAGTTGACTATGCAATATTAATTGGAGTTATCGGTGCATTATTAAATGTTATTCCTTACATAGGAGGATTGATTGCAATTTCGTTACCAATGATAATTGCAGTTGCAACACAATCACCATCCGCCGCATTATGGGTTTTTATTGCATATATTATCGTGCAATTTATTGATAATCAAATTATAGTTCCTTACATAGTTGCCTCGAAAGTAAAAATAAATGGGCTAATTTCAATTATTGTGGTGATAATTGGTGGTGCTTTATGGGGAATAGCCGGAATGTTTTTATCCATTCCACTAACTGCAATTGTAAAGGTGTTTTTTGACCGCATTGAACCATTGAAACCATGGGGAATACTATTGGGCGACGAAGTGTCAAAAGAAGATAAAAATTCGATTTTTCGGAAGAAAAAAACAATTAAAATTCAAGTTGTAAAACCAAGAGTAAAAGATATGAAGTCGAGTTATAAAAACAAAGACGAATAATCCTGTAAATTTTTATGCAATTTATATAACACGTTTTGAATTGACTCACTGTATTTTTGTATTATAAATTTTTCTATAAATAAAATAAGTTAAATCCTAATCAAAATGAAAAACGAACAAACATACAAAAAGGAACAAAAAGCTCCTGCAAGTAAAAAGGCAAATACGGACGTAAAAAGCGAAAAAAAAGTATCATCTTCTAAAGAAATGAAGGATGATAAAAAAATTGAAAAAAAGAAAAGTACATCAAGTCCAAGTAAGGACAAAAGTCCAAGCAAAAAACTCTAATTGCTAATCAACTATTAAGGTGAGTTATTTTATTAATATTTACTCACCTTAATTTCTACCCATTCAAATTTATACCAAATATATAATAACATTTTAAAATAATACAAACATGAAAACAATCACAAAAGCTCTTACCGAGCATCACAACGAGATGCGTAAGTTAGTAAAAGAAGTAAAAAAAGATAGTGGAAAATTTATTTTTCTCAAAAAGCACCTTGATGTGCATCACGAATTGGAAGAAGATTTGTTTTTGAGCAAGTTGCATTCCAAAAAAGAAATCAAAGACGAGTCGCTTGAATCACAGGAAGAACACGTAATTCTGAATTTAGCCCTACTCGACTTGGCCGACTTTCCGAAAGACAATGAACGTTGGATGATTAAATTCAAAGTGTTCGAAGAAATACTAGACCATCATTTAACTGAAGAAGAAGATGAATTATTTTCGGAAGCAGAAAAAATATTAGATAAGAAAGAACTTACTGACTTAGGTGCAAAATTCGAAGAATTGAAAAAAATACGTTTATCGGCTGCTTTAGAAACCAAGCCTGTACCAGAATTAGAAAAACCTAAATAATTAGTTCACAGTCTATTAAAACCTATTAGAAAAAAGCTATGAAAAACGCAAAGAGTATTCCGTCAAAAGATGAAGATAAAAAAAATAAAAATCTTCAAAGCAATACAATTGACAATGATGGCGAATTTATGACAACTAACCAAGGCCTTCGCATTAATGACGATCAAAACTCATTGAAAGCCGGCGACCGTGGACCTACTCTATTAGAAGACTTCCATTTACGCGAAAAAATTACCCATTTCGACCACGAACGCAACCCTGAGAGAATTGTACATGCCCGTGGAAGCGGTG
>JBBQWB010000120.1:0-8167 GCA_038210985.1 Bacteroidales bacterium | reverse complement strand
TTACTTTTTCCGCACTGGAAATTGGTAAATCCATAAAGTGTTTGCACTTTTGTGATTAAACAAGAAGAGCTGTGTGAAGGGAGACTTTCAAGCACGGTTCCGTGAGAACGTGAGGGTGAAATTCCCTCGCGTGACTCGATTGCAAAAGCAACGAAGTCTTTGAGGTTTTTTATAGAAGCACTAAATACTTAATAAACTACAACCTCTTATTTCGGTATAATCAACTCTGCCTTGAATGTCGAATAGGTTGTTTCCAAAGGATTCTCCAATATCGTCTGTGGCAATAAACGAGCAAGTGTCGATGTTTGCCAAATCGATAATATTTATAACTCCTTTTCCAATTTCATTTACCGAAAGAGGATCGTAAATATCTCGAACTAAAATTTTCATCCACGGTGGAGATTGAAATTTTTTGTCGCAGCTAGAGTAGGATTGCGATAAAAGTTCCGTCATTCCATATTCGGAATATATTTCAGATACTCCAAATCCATTTTTTAATATGGCATTAAGTTCCTCCCGAATTAACTCTTTTCCACGTCCTTTCATTCCTCCAGTTTCTATAATTTTCAAGGATGGGAATGATAATTTATATTTATTGCAAAAATCAATTAAGGCAAAAGTAACCCCAAATAAAATCACTTCTATAGTCAATTTGCTTAGCTCCAGTAGTTTATTGTAGAGTTGGGTTGTGTTATTTAAATAAAATCCCGAATCCTTGTTTTTTGTAAGCTCCATAAAATGGTTAACCATAAATACTAAGGAGGAATTTTTTCGCTCGAGGTACGAAGGGAGTAATCCCAAAATTACCTTATTGTTAAAAACACCAAAGTTTTTTGTAAAAATTTGAGCACTAATATTTTTATAAAAGTCCACATCTTCGACTAAATGAATGGATTTTTTTTGTCCACTAGTACCACTACTTTCGAATGAAACCACGGGCTTAATATCTTTGCAAACAATTGATTGAGTTTTATATAGCTCGATGGGCAAAAAAGGAATTTCGGAAAAATGTTTAATATTATCCACATTTCGACATAATGAATTAACAAACAATCGATACACTTCGTTGTTTTGATATTGGTGTTGAAAAACGGATAACGCAAGAATATTAAAATCTGAAGAATCAGAAATTTTTAATACTTTTGTTTTAAGTTCCGAACGAAAATTTGACATTATTCTAAATATGAATTACGGCACAAAAATAAAACAGAAAACCTTTGCATTTACAATGTTGAAAATGTTGATGTTTTTTATTTTGATGTTTACACTTGTTAATTGTCGAAAACCCGAAGAATTTCCGGTAGAACCTAAAATAGAATTTGTAAGTTTGACTAAAATTCAATCCCTTAACGGAGTTGACGACAAAGGGATTTTGACCATATCCTTTACCGATGGTGATGGAGATGTTGGCTTAAGTGAATCGGATACTCTACAGCCATACGACACTAGTTCGGTTTATTACTACAATTTTTTCATTGATTATTTTGAAAAAAAACAGGGAGTTTTTACAAAAGTAAATTTACCATTTAGCATTAATTCGAGAATCCCAGTTTTAAATTCATCGGGAAGTACAAAACCGCTTAAAGGAACCATTGATATTGAATTGTTTATTAATAATATTCTTTCGCCCTATGATACCATTCGTTTCGAATGTTCGATTTGCGATAGGGCATTGCATGTAAGCAATAAAATTATCACATCGGAATTAGTGATTAATAAATATTGAGTGTAGTTTTCCAATTTTCTACAATATTTCATTATACATTTGAAGAAAAAACAAAGTGAAAGTTCTAATTGTTGAAGACGAAAAGAATTTAAGAGATACTATCATCGATTTTTTAAAAGTGGAAGGCTACATTTGTGAGCAAGCTGAAAACTTGTCAAAGGCAAGCGAAAATCTTGATATTTATCAATATGATTGTTTATTGTTGGATATCGGTTTGCCCGATGGCAATGGATTAGAATTAATTAAATTAGCAAAATTAAATTATCCCGAAACGGGTGTTATTATTATTTCGGCACGAAATTCACTGGATGATAAAATTGAAGGATTAGATTTAGGGGCAGATGATTACATTTCCAAACCGTTTCATCTTACCGAGCTTAATTCAAGAATTAAATCCGTGCTTCGTCGGGTTAAATTTGCGGGCAAAAAAGAATTGATAATTGATAATCTGCGAATTATTCCCGATGCTCGTCAGGTTTATGCAAACAATCAGGCGATAATTCTTACCAAAAAAGAGTTTGATTTGTTGTTGTTTTTTGTGTCAAATATTGGAAGAGTTTTAACAAAAGAATCAATAGCCGAGCATTTATGGGGCGATTTTATGGACACATCTGATACTTTCGATTTTGTGTATTCTCAAATTAAAAATCTTCGTCGAAAATTGTTCGATAAAAGTGGAGTCGATTATTTTCAAAATGTGTATGGAATTGGATATTCGTTTAATAAAGAATTTGAGACAAAATGAACCTTTTAACCAAAATAAATATTCGGTTTTTAATTGCTGTTTTAATATTATTTACAACCGCAGGAGTTATCATGTTTTTTGTTTTAAAAATTGTGGCAAGTGATAACATAGATGAAATTTTGGAAAATAGAATCGAAAAAATAAAGCAAACAATATCTCAAAATCCTAATTGTGAGTTTGCAAATCATTTACTGGACCCGTCCATAAAAGTCGAAAATATCGACTCCATTGCTTCAGCCAAAATATTTTCAGACACTATCCTTTTTGATTCAATAGAAAAGGAAAATGTGGAATACCGCAAACTCACTTCGATATTTAAAAACAATGAAAAATATTATAAAATTCAGCTTACTTTGGCTCGTTTTGAAACCGAGGATATGGTGGAATTTATTTTTTACTCGATGTTGAGCTTATTTGCATTTATTGTGTTTATTCTTTTAATATTCAACAGATGGTTGTTCCGTTCGTTATGGAGTCCATTTTTTAATACGTTACAAAAAATCAAGAAATTTAAGGTTGGAGGGAAAGATGAAATTGTTTTTGTATCGACAAATATTTATGAATTTGATCAACTTAACTCCGTTTTAAACGAAATGATGGTTAAAACACAAACCGATTTCAATAACCTGAAGGAGTTTACCGAGAATGCCTCGCATGAAATTCAAACTCCACTTTCAATTATTAAATCGAAACTTGAAAGTTTGCTTCAGGATAAATTGCTTTCGGCGGAACAGATAGATAAAATCAACATTTCGTATGCAACTGTTTCTCGGTTATCTAAGCTTAACGAGGCTTTACTCTTGCTTTCAAAAATCGAAAATAATCAATTTGTCCATATTTTAGAAGTTAATCTTTGCGATATTATTAAAGAAAAAATAGAGTATTTGGAGGAGATGTTAGCAATGAAAAACATCTCAATTTTAGTAAATGTGGAAACACCATTTGTGATTTTGATACATTATTATTTAGCCGAAACGCTTGTAAATAATCTTATTAGCAATGCTATAAAACATAATATTGAGAATGGCGAAATTAAAATTTTATCGGAAAACAATCGAATAATCTTTTCTAATACAGGAAATGCTTTAACGATTAATCCCGATAAAATTTTTCAACGTTTTGTAAAAGACAGCTCAATAACAGACTCGTCGGGTTTGGGTTTATCTATTGTTGCCGAAATATGCCGAAATAATAAGATGCATATAAACTATATTTTTCAGAATGGTTTGCATGATTTTATAATCAAAAAAACATAACCAAAATGAAAAAACAAATAATGTTTTTTTGTCTAACCATAATCTTTTTATTCATACAGATTGTGTTGTTTGCACAAAACAAAATTGAATTTTTAATAAAAGATGGTTCAACCAACGAAACAATGGTAGGTGTGAACGTAGTTATTAAAGGAACATCAAGAGGTGCATTTTCGGACATTCAAGGCATTGTAAACTTTTTAGATATACCCGATGGAAATCAGGTTTTTGAGTTTAGCATAGTTGGTTATAAAAAACAACAAATAGAATTTATATTTCCGAAGTCCGAAACTGAAACAGCTGTTTTAATAACAATGTTGCCAAATGTTGAGGTAATGGAAGAGGTTATTGTTTCGTCCACACGAACAAATTCGAGAATTGAAGATTTGCCGACTAAAATTGAAGTGCTGGGACTGGATGATATGATGGAAGAGAATGGGATTAAGCCTGGAAATATAGCGAGCATTTTAGGAGATATTGCAGGGATACAAATGCAGCAAACTTCAGCTGTTTCGGGAAATTTAATGGCACGAATTCAGGGTTTGAATGGTCGATATAGTCAAATATTAAGAGATGGAATGCCACTTTATGGTGGTTTTTCGGGCAGTTTAAGCATTCTTCAAATTCCACCACTGGATTTAAAACAGATTGAAATAATTAAAGGTTCGGCATCCACCCTTTTTGGAGGAGATGCTATTGGCGGAATAATAAACCTTGTGTCGAAAACCCCATCGGAAACTCCGGAAACTAATTTTTTAATGAATCAAACAAGCCTGAATGAAACAGATATAAATACTTATATTTCAAGAAAATACAAAAAATTTGGTGCAACTTTTTTTGCTGGATATGTGTACCAAAAAGCATTTGATGTAAATAAAGATGGATTTTCGGATGTGCCCAATCTTAGCACTTTTGTAATTCATCCAAAACTGTTCTTTTATCTTTCAAAAAGCACAACTGCCAACATTGGATTTACTGGTAGTTATGAAAATAGAAAAGGTGGCGATATGGAAGTTTTGTTACATTCTGCTAATGCACAACATCCTTATTTTGTGAAGCATCAATCGAATCGAAATACAATAGATGTAAATATTGAAAAAAAACTCGAAAATCAATCAAGTTTATCGTTTAAGGTGAGTTCGAGTTTTTTAAATAGAAGCATCGAAAATAAGGATTATCTATTTAGTGCAAATCAAAATTTGTATTTTTCAGAGCTTTCTTATTTCTTAAAGAAAAACAGATACGACTTTGTTTTTGGAGCAAATTTAAATGGGGATTTCTTTCATCCAATTAAGTCGGATAGCATTAACTTGTTGTACTACAATTATTTAACCATTGGTTTTTTTGTTCAAAACGATTTTAGGATTACCGAAAAATTATTAATCGAAAGTGGATTAAGATACGATTTTCATAGCCAATATGGAGGTTTTGTGTTACCACGATTATCTGCATTATATAAATTTAATTCTAAGTTATCCGCTCGAATAAATGGCGGTTTTGGGTATAAAATTCCAATTGTTTTTGGTTATATTGAGGAAGAAACGGATCTTAATCGCCTTTTTTCAAATACGTTTAATTTTAAACCCGAACAGTCGAAAGGATTGAATTTAGATGTGAATTACAATACGTTGCTATGGAATAAGTTATCGGCAACAGTGAATCAATCATTTTTTTATACTTTATTAGATAATCCAGTAGTTTATTCGCTTGATTCGATGTTTAAAGTGAATCTTTTTTCGGCTTTAAAACCAGTTGAAACAAGTGGTCTTCAATCCTATCTTCGATTATCTTTTAAAAAATTTGAGCTATATTTAAGTTACGTTTATACGCATGTAGTTAAAAAATACGACACTTCAAATCCATGGTTTTTAACTACTCCTGAACACAATTTTGCTGGTACTTTAGCATACGATCCAAACGAAAAATGGAGATTTGGATTAGAGGGTTCATTTATTGGGAATCAATATATAGAAAGCTATAAAAAAACGTCCTCATATCTTTTTTTAGCAGCCATGATTCAACGAAAATTTAATAAAGTATCGTTGGTGCTAAATTGTGAAAATTTGTTGGATTTTAGACAGAAAGATTTTTTAATTCCACCCATTAATAATCCCTCATTTAAGGCTATTTGGGCTCCTATTGATGGAAGAGTTATTAATTTTTCAGTAAATTTTAAGCTATAAAAATTGATAAGTACAAAATGTTTACAGAATTGAGTTCTAATTTTGGAAGAATAATTTAAAATTAAAAAAATGAAAAAAACAATTTTTCTATTCGTCTTAATGGCTTTTATAATGAGTGTTCAATCGCAAGTGGTTGTGAAACAGTCGAAAGCTAAAAAAAAGGTAGAAGTACCTGAACTTGTAAAAAATGCATTTAAAGCAAAATATCCAAGCATTACAAAAGTAAAATGGGGTATTGAAAAAGCCGGAGAATATGAAGCGGAATTTAAAATAAATAAAGCTGAAGTTTCGGTGCTTTATGATGAAAAAGGAAATATTTTGGAAACCGAAACTGAAATTAAAACAAGTGAACTTCCCACCGCAGTGCTCCGTTCAATCGAAAAGGATTTTGCAGGGTATAAAATTGAAGAGGCTGAAAAAAATGAATCAAAAGGAGTTATTACATACGAAGTGGAAGTGGAAAAAGGAAAATTGGAGTATGAATTGACGTATGATGCGAATGGGAAATTGCTCAAAAAGGAAGAAGAAAAAGAGGGAAAAAATAAAGATTAATTTTTAGCTTAAATATTGGATTTTTGAAAAAGGATCCAATATTTTTGTTTATAATTTTGAGTGATAATCTACCGATTTAACCACATTAATCCAAGCTTTATAAAGTTTTGTTCGTTCAGATTCGTTCATTTTTGGGGTAAACGAAACGGGGTGATAGGATTCTGTGTGTAGGTTTTCGATGGAGTTTCCGCATCCTAACGAAGCCATCATTGCAACTCCTTTAGCAGTAGTTTCGTTTGTGTTTGATCTTTTTAAAATTAGATTCAAAATATCGGATTGAAACTGCATTAAAAAGTTATTTCCGGCAGCACCTCCATCTACAAAAATAGATGTAATTTTTTGTTTTGTTTCAGCAATAATTACTTCCATTACATCTTTTGTTTGAAAAGCAATAGCTTCTAGAACTGCTCTGGCAATATGTTCTTTGCGAGTTGAACGGCTGATTCCTAATAAAGCTCCCTTGGCATTGGTATTCCAGTATGGAGCTCCCAAGCCAGCAAAAGCCGGAACGAAATAGGTTCCAGCTGTATCTTCCACAGCCATTGCCAGAGCTTCAATTTCGCTCGATTTTTGGATTAGTCCTAAATTGTCTCTAACCCATTGAACTCCAGCTCCGGCAATAAAAACAGAACCTTCCGTTGCATACGTTGTTATTCCGTTTATTTGCCACGCTAAAGTTGTGAGCAATCCATTTTGAGAAAAAATTGGTTTGTTGCCTGTGTTTATCATCATAAAACACCCAGTTCCATATGTATTTTTGAGCATGCCTTTGGAAAAACAAGCATGTCCAAACAGCGAAGATTGTTGATCGCCAGCCATTGCGGTAATTTTAATCGATTTACCCATGAAAACCGTTGGATCGGTGGTGCCAAAATCGGCAACGTTGCTTTTTATTTCGGGCAAAATAGATTTTGGAATTCCAAAAAGAGACAAAAGGTCATCGTCCCAATCCATGGTGTTAATATTAAAAAGCATTGTTCGAGAAGCGTTGCTAACATCGGTTGCATGCACTTTTCCATTGGTTAAATTCCAAAGCAACCAGGTGTCGATTGTGCCAAATAACAATCGGTTTTCTTCTATAAGTTGTTTTGAAGAACTTACATTTTGTATAATCCATTCGGCTTTTGAAGCGGAGAAATAGGGATCGATAATAAGTCCAGTTTTTTCGTGGATAATTTTCCCCCATTTTGACTTTTTCAGCTTATTACATCGTTCGGCAGTGCGAGTGTCTTGCCACACAATGGCGTTATATATGGGTTTGCCTGTTGTTTTATCCCACAAAACAAGCGTTTCGCGTTGATTCGTAATGCCTATCGAATTAATTTCGTCTGCCTTAATGCATGTTTTTAATAGGAGCAGTTTTATTACCGAAAGTTGAGTTTTTAATATTTCAGATGGATTGTGTTCAACCCAGCCTGGATTTGGAAAATACTGCGTAAATTCTTGCTGAATTTTATCCTCAATATTAAATTTTTCATCAAAAAGTATTGCTCTGCAACTTGTAGTGCCTTGATCGATTGCTAAATAAAAGTGTGGCATGGTTTATTTGTTTAAGCATTAAGGTTAAATAGTGTCTGCAAGAAAACGCCAACTTCTTTCCGCCAAAGGTCGGACAAGCTGTTATACTTACAACGAATTTAGGTCATTCCGACCAAGATTTTGTTGGTTTTCATTTCTTTTTTTGCCCCAGCCCTCAAGGGTGAAAGCA
>JBBQWB010000119.1:0-8362 GCA_038210985.1 Bacteroidales bacterium | reverse complement strand
AGCAAAAACTTTCAATATACTTTTCATTGGATGCCAATTGTATACAGTTCCCATAAATCCAATAGTTAATATTTGATTTCCTTGATCCGAATAATTGAACGAATTAACTATAGACAAGTCATAACCATTTGGAATAACATGAAAAAAATCGTTTTTGACCAACTTCATTATTTGCCATTTAACAAACTCAGAAACCGTAATAATTTTTGACACACTAACCATTGTTTTGCGTTCAAAAAACATATTCCATTGTTTTAATATTATATTCCTACTATGGTGTTTTCCCTGAGTCCATGGATCTCTATAATCAGCAATCCATGGAGTATTAAATTTTTTACTTAGTTTTGATGCATATCTAAACAAAATAAATGGATCACCTGTAGCTATTATAAAATCAACTTTATTAATTTTCAAATATTCTTCTGCCCCTTTATACAATTCATTTTTAGGACCGATTATCCATATCCATTGAGCAAACTCATAAAAAGCAGTAATTAATTTTCGTACAATATTGAATCTTTTATCCCCATATTTTAACAATAATCGATTTGAAAAATTTGATTTATATGGGGTTTTGATGATTGCACCATACTCTGTTTCTTCAATAACAACATCATTGGACTCGCCCGGAACCAAATAATCCAAATGATTGCCATATTTATTTCCCCATTGGCGGGTTACCACAACAGGATAAAGCCCAAACTCATGAAAATACTTATACCAGCTATATGGCCTTAATCCACCAACAGAAACATAGGGTGGAAAGTCGTAGGCAAGGATGAGGACTTTTTTCATTTACTTACAATTAAACGGTGCGTCTCATTTTGATTTCAAATTAATGAGCCAATATCCTGTTTTACGACTACCCATTCTTCGTAGTATCCCTTTTTCTTTCAAAAAATCAATATCTCTCTTCGCTGTAGCAATACCAACATTAATTTGCGCTGCTATTTCGTGCAAAGTAACCCCTTGCTTACTACTAATTATTTTCAGGATTACCTCTTGCCGGTCATTTATAGTATCATTTATAGTATCGTTTATAGTATCATTTATAGTATCATTTTCACTACTGATTAAGTTAGATTGCTTAAACATCGTTATCTGCACACCGCCAGCAGTCTCTTCAATAATCGGTTCGGGTAAATTACAAATCTTAAAACCATTGATTATTTTTTCAATACCTCTGCCCCAAGCTTCAATGTAACCCGCCTTAAAAAATATATCGGCAACATATTTATTTCTCGGTATTGACGGGTGCTTTTCTTTTAACTGACTTACGCTAATTTCATTAGGAAACTTACCCTGATTCCATAATATTAGTTTCTCGTCATAAACACTAAGCTGAATATGCACACCCGTATAATCCTTATGAATAATTGAATTAAGTATAGCTTCGCGCAAAGCCTCCTCTGGATATTCTAACTCTTCAATACGTTGCATCCCATTGTATCGAATGGGTGAAATTAAATATTTGGCCTTTAGTATTTCCATCACCCTATCGGGCATGTCGAACAGATTGCCCTCAATTACGTCATGATACCGTAAATCGTGATTGCTAGAACCAAAACGACCTATTCTGAAACTAACTGAACTAAAAAATCGCAAGGGATCTTTACCAAATAAAAGCAAGGCCGCATTTCTAAATTTTCCTCTTTCGTCTATGAGTTTTAAATTTGATAGAACCAAAAGGATATCATCGGATTGAGCATCGACCGCTATTCTATTGACATGAATGGCCTTTTTAACAAATTCCTGCACCGTTTTTTCGTTGATATCATTTATTGTAGCATATTCGAGTGGTAATTCATCATAGCTTTTGCCCAACTTTTTCAAAATAAACAACTGTAGTTCTGTTGCTTTTAATTCCTGAACAGTAGCCCCACTCCGAATATAGTACCTCCCATGATACGATATTGGTACAGAACTTTGATAAACAAAAATTACAAGATATTCATTGTTCGATTCTTTTTCCAGGTGTATATCTATTGTAATTCCCAATAGCTGAACTGTTTTATTGGGGATTTCCTCCAATAATTTCATTGGATTCTTAAGACCAACAGCCACCCCTTTATCATTAATACCAACGTATAATCGACCTCCTTGTGAATTTGCAAACGCACAAATATTTTTCAGATACTCATCTTTCCATATCTCTTTAAACTCGGTTATCTGATCTTCTCTCTTGGTCATAAAACTTTTTTATAGCTAAAATGTTTTTTAGATCAACTCTCTACGGCAAAGATAGTAGAAAATCGTATGCGAGTATGAGGACTTTTTTCATTTATAATAGTCTTTTTAATTCATCCAAATTTGGTAAAACTTTTTTAAGTTCTTTTGGCAAATCATTTGCCGTTTTGTAGGTTGCTACGCCTATCGGCTTGTTCACATCACGTACCGAAAGCTGTACAAATTTTTCATCTGCTCCTTTACATAAGATAATACCAATAGATGGATTCTCGTTAGGATGTTTTACATACTCATCCAATGCTGATAGATAAAAATTTAGTTGCCCAGAGTATGCAGGTTTAAAATCTCCTCGTTTCAATTCAATTGCTACTAAACAATTTAAACTACGATGAAAAAACAACAAATCAACAAATACTTCTTTTTCATTGATTATTATTCTAAATTGGTTTCCCATAAAGCAAAAATCATGGCCAAATGACATGATAAACTTTTTAATATTATTAACAATGGATGACTCCAAAATTTGCTCATTGTCTTCGTCTGGATCTTCTAGATTAATATAATCAAGTAGGTACTCGTCTTTAAACGAACGTAATGCTTTTGCTCGTATGTCCTTTTTAGAAATACTTAAGTTGAAATTTGTTTTACTTAAAATTTCGCGATGATGAGTAAACCCAATACTCATAAAATTTGATAAAACATCACTTGTCGAGTGATGTTTTAAAGATAATGCCAATAAATCCTTTTCTGATTCTTTAGTTAATTGATTATTAAAATCTAGGTCGTTTTCTCCCTGTAAATCATCACTTGCTAAGTGATGATTTGAAATTTCCGCATCTTCAAGAAAAGCATTCCATGCCTCAAAAAAAAGTCTCATATATCGTATGTTTGAGACAGAAAACCCTCTTAAGCAAGGCAATTCTTACTGTAGTTGGTCTGAAATAACTTGTATAGATCCAGTGCCCCATGTCCCGGCTCGTGTATTCTCCGAAACATATTTACCGATGGCATAATAAAGCTTAAGCTGTTCTCTATTTGCCAACCTAGCAGCCATGTACCGACTTTGCAGTATGGCTGCCTTAATTAATCGTATCGCTTGCGTTGATACAATATTTGTTTCTCCCATTATTATTATTTAATTCAATATTCTTTTATCTAAGTTAAGATTCAAAAATAGTGTTTTTTGATTAGCATACTAGCTAATTAACAATATATAAATCCAAGCAAACATTACAAAAATATTTATCATGTCTATTTTCCATTATTCTACAATATCTCGTTACAATAACTCATTCTAACCCAAATTCTTTAAAATATTTATACCAGCTATATGGTCGCAAGCCTCCAACTGAAACATAAGGCGGAAAATCGTAGGCGAGTATGAGGACTTTTTTCATTTTTGCACCTCCCAATAACCCAACTTTCTACCACCAACTCTGCGTATAAGTTCAAGCTCTTTTAGTTTAAATAAACTACGTTCTATAGTTCTTCTTGTATATCCTGTTTTTACTGATAGGTCGTTAATAGTTACGTTAGGATTTGTTTTAAGTATCTCAATAATCTGCATTAGATTTAGACTAATACCTTTTCCGACATCTTTTCCGACATCTTTTCCGACACCTTTTCCGACACCTTTTCCGACATCTTCTGTGACATCTTCTGTGACATCTTCTAAAGAGGTCTTAGTTGGTTTTATTTTATCTATTACCGAGGTATCATCAAGAAAAATTGTACATTTAAAAATGTCTTTTTCTTCGAAGATTGGTTTTCGTATAGAGTAATAGCTAAAATACTCATAAATATTTCTTATGCCAGAACCTAATTCATCTGCCCTTCCTATTTCCTTAAAAACTCTTGCAATGACAGGATTTTTTGGGAAAGGGGTGAAATTTCCTGGTTGCAGTTGAAGATTTCCATGCGATTTGTTACCATTCTCGGCATAAACAATATTTTTATCAACTACAAGCTTTGCAGGATATGGATTCGTATATTCGCGATGCACTAGGGTATTGGCAATTATTTCACGAAAAATCAAATTACGAACACTTATCCGGACATCCCCCTTTAAAACAAATTTTTCAGACAAATGTTTTTCGATAAAGCTCATCAATCTGTCATAAGTTTCAATTAAGTTTGTTCTAATATCATCGCGATCATCGTATCTATTAACATTTTGAATACGACAAATAGCATCTGTTTTATGAAAAGGCAAAACTGAAGTTATAACATCATCTCTTCCAAAAAGTAAAATGCAAGCCAATGTTAATCCTTCTTTTCCTGTAGAATAATCGGTTTGATAAAGCTGAACACTTCGAAGCAACTCCATATCAGTCATGCTCTCCCATAGATGTCCGGGTTGTCGGTTTACAGCCATTTGTCGTACACGCTGTATAATCTCAGGGCGTAGTTCGTTTATAGTGGCATAAGGATAAATTTTATTTTCGGTAAAGGTGCTTTGTTTCCGAATAAACAAATTAGCTACTAAATTTGTATTAAAAGTAATGTTGTAATCTCCATCATTATTTCTGTCAAAAATTAAGCCTCGAGTATTATGAACTTGTGAACTCTCATATACATGAAGCAACAATACATTTTTATTATCAATCTCAACTTCTAATGGTTGAATATAAATAGGTGGATTTATAATTTGAGGATTATTCAATGCGTTTGTCAACTCTTTCTTAATCTTTTGAACATATTTTTGCTCTATCCCTTTTATTTCACCATTATCCGTAACTCCGAGCAAAACAGTCCCACCAATTCTGTTCAAAAAAGCACAAACAGTCTCAAAAACACTTTTGGGAATTTCGTATTGAGCAGTTTTAAACTCAATTGTCAAACCCTCTCCTTTATTAATTAAATGCAGTATCTCTTTTTTAGACATAACAAAAACATTTATCCTGCTTGCTTCCCATTATCCTAGAATATATATTTACAATAACGCACTCTATCCCAAATTCTTTAAAATACTTGTGCCAAGAGGATGGGCGGAGTCCTCCAACAGAAACATAGGGAGGAAAATCGCAGGCAAGGATTAGGACTTTTTTCATTCTATAATATTACAACTTAATATGCTTAGGTTCAGACTATTGAATTTGCATGCTTCAAAAGTTTATCTAGCTGTTTTAAACTTTCAATTGTTAATAATTTTGGATGAGACAATAAATGAAAATAGTTTGAATTATTTATTTGCCTTTTATATAAATAATAAAGAACTGGATTTAATATTTCTACACTTGCAGGAATTGTCATTTTAAAGTAATTCTTCTTTGAAGTACGATCTGATTTGTTAATTTCATTAGCTATTGATAAACCATCTCCATATAACTTAAGGTTTAAGTTCCTTTTGTACAATCGATAATACAAACCATTAAAAACTTTATAAAAGTTTTTAATTACGATTGTAGATATTGGAAATTCAACAAATTCTCCATTTTCATCTTCATTTGATATAGAATCTGAAAAACGATATTCCCTATCGGAAGGTACATTTCTAAAATCACAAGAATTTACAGCATCATTACGATAATCCCCAAACACGACACTATAATCATTTATTATATTATACTTTTTAAAATAGGATTTAATCAAATCAAATGGTTCAATAAACAATCCTCCTGCTCTATACCCAAATGGGATTTTGTCAGAATTTGCCTCTTTATATATTTGCAATAAAAAATCATTCGAAAAGGCCATAATCTTACTACGCTCCTCTTCGGAGATTTTATCAAAAGTCAACTTAGTTATATTTGACAAGTCCCACTGATTTATCTCAAACAAATATACACTATCAAGCCAGTGAGGATGTATATGATGAAAAACAGAATGTCCTTTTCTAATAATATCTAATAGTTGTTTTCTGATTTTTTCAAGATCTTTTCTTACTGCATCAAAATCCTTCGACAATTCTATCATCCTCATAATATACACCGTATCGACGAAAAACACGGCTTGTATATTGTGTTTATCAAACAAATCCAGCAAATGATTTGTAGGTATAATTAAGCAATTATCAACTGTACCACTACTTTTGCCTAAAAACAGTTCGTAGTCGAAGGTCAATAATAATGCTTTATTTTTTTTCATAAAATAAATAATAAGGGTCTTTGTCTGTTTTCAGCTTAATAAAATCTGCAAAATCTTTATTATTTTTGATTCTCACCGCAAAATCTCCAAAATCATATCTTTTCAAAACACCTTCTTTTAACATATCATATTCAACACGTTCTCTTTCAACTTGCAAAATCCCAATATTTTCGGTAGTAGCATGTTCAACAAATTCAAATTCACTATCATTATAATAAGAAATCCCTTTATAAACGACCTTTTTTCGATATGGAAGATTAAATTTATATTCGAGATAATGTAATAAAGATAGCATGACTGTATTTGTGCCTAAACAAATGGTTAATGAATTTTCATTATTTATAGTACCATACATTCCATTATCTGCGAAAAAAGACCTTTTTAAGTCTAAACCCCCAGTGTCCATAACTCCCCTTAGCCAAATTGAGCCAATTGGGTCATGAGATCTAAATGTGGCATATTTTGCAAATTCAACACCAAAAAAACCAATATCAGGCTTACTGTATTTTAAATGAAAAACTCCATTTTTTTTAAAGTTCAATGTATATGCAGGAGATAAGATATTTTGAAAATTAGTGTCCAAAATTGAAATAATCTTATCCAAACCACCATCATTAATAAAGAAACTCATTAATTGTCGATATCCTCCATGTACGAAACAATTTTCATTTTTATTCGACCTAATTACTTTTTCAAACGCCTCAACAGTAGGTGGTTTATGAATTATGTATTGTTTCAATTTCCAAGCAAAATACTTGCGTCTAAACACAAAACGAATTTTATTAAATAAATGCATTTTAAAGTTCTTTTTTATTAATTAATGATAAATAAATATCCATTAGTTTATTCATTTCTACAAACCTATTCCCTAATAGTGTAACTTTTTCGTATCCATCTTTAATTAAACTTTGAGGGTAATCAAAAAGTGCTTGCTTGATTAATTCAGCCAAACATTCAGGAGTATTTGAATACATTTTCAAGCATGTACTATCAAACAAATCAGAATCATAGGGCAAGCATGGTAATATTAATGGGCATTTAGCAGCCATAGCTTCCAATGCGGTATTGGGTGTACCATCAGAAATTGGAGTCATTATTGTCAATTTCGCTTTTTTATAAAATTGCCACAAGTGTTCTTGTGACAAACTATCTAATAATAAAAATGATAGACCAATTTGTGATGATAAAATATTTAGCTTTTCTTCTATGAAAGAATAATAGTCTTTATTCATGTTGTTTTTATTGATAAAAACAAAAGTATAATTATCAATAATGCTTTGATCTAATAATTTTATTGATTCGATTTGCATTTCAACATTATAAATTGGATTATTTACTTGTCTTGGCGAAAAAACAAATTGTTTGTCTTTTAATATCTTATTTACTTCTGAATATTCATTTATTTCTTTAATTCTTTCAACATCCACACCCGTTCTAATTAAAATTTTATTTTTAATTGTAAACATTTTTCCAATGCTATCTATTTGAGCATAAGATGTAGAAGTTACATAAGAGGCTTTTTGAAAAACAAATTTAAATAATCTAAAAAAAACAAATGACTTTATATTTTTCCATCTATTATTGTATAGATTTGGAAGAGTTACTAACACATCCGTCCCTCGAGTAGTTATTACATAAGGTTTTTTAATATGCAATAGCCATAAAGCAAGAGGCGTTGGCACAAAAACATGAACTAAATCTATTTTAAATTTTGCTATTATTTTATTTATCCACCTTGCAGTCGAAAATGTCTTATAAGGATTTGTAATGGAATATGATGGAATTAAGTCCAAAAAAATAATATTATTATTTTTTAAAATAGCACAATCAGCCTCTGACAAAACACACTGTTCTTCCCCTATCGAATAAACTCTAAATTTGTCCTTTTGCACCGCAAAATAGCTCATCCACTTTATATCATGGATTGAATTTGGAGTGCAGATGTAGAGAATGTTTATCATTAGTTATAATCTATTCTTAAAATTAATTCAATATTCAGCTTTATTAAAACAATGTTTTTAAGGAACCTAAGAAATAACAATAAGTACAAAATAGATATTGTTTATTTTCTCATTTCATCAATTTTGTC
>JBBQWB010000118.1:0-8459 GCA_038210985.1 Bacteroidales bacterium | reverse complement strand
CGCATTACTTTGGTCGAAACAAGTTGGATTGCCAAACTCACTCACCCTCACTAAACAGTTTGCCGAAGGCGTGTTTGGAGTTACCCATGCTTCTGTTCCGTCATTATTGGTGGAACTTGCAATGGAAATCCAGTTCGATCCATTATCTGTCGAATATTCTAATTTTACAAAACTTGAGGTTAAATATTGCGAAGACCACGTGATGTTGTACGAAGTGCCTACATAAAACAAATTTCCACCGTTTGGATTGGAAACTGTAATCACGGGAGTAGCTGGAGTAATGGTAAATAAATTATTGCTAATATCTGTTCTACACGCTGAGTTTTGGTAATCATATATTCGGATTAAACAATCCGTAGAAGGAACATTCGCAACTGGATTCCAGGTATATTGACCTGTTGTAATATACGTATTGTTCACAATAGTAGTCCATGTGTTTCCGCTATTTGTGGAGTATTGAATAGTCCAATAATTTGAAGCTCCCAGTCCTTGAGTCCATGTAATTAACTTGGAAACTCCTCCTTGCCATGTTTCTGCTCCGTTTGGTGAAGTAACCACTAAGGCTGGATTTATAGTGAATACAGCATCGCTCGAATCTAAAATTACACCATTATTAAAATCAGTAACTCTAACTCTTGCCTGATTTGAACTTACATTTGGAACAGTCCATGCAAATGAGCAATTAGTAGCCGTTTGATAATAATTTGTGGCTAACGAACTCCACGTGATGCCATTATCTAAGGTATAATCTAAGTTAAAATAATTGGAAGTTCCAGTTCTCGACCACAAAATATTGTAGTTTTGACATCCGTTTACACTCTCGCCACCATTGGGATAGGTAGCATTTAAACTTCCCAAAGCAATATTAAATACTGCGTCGCTTACATCATAGGTTGACAAATTACCAGCATCCGAAACTTTTATCAAACAACTATTACTAGGTGTGTTTGGAATATTGCTCCAAACGTATGAACCGACATTGTTTGTAGAGTTTATTATGGTATTCCAAGTAGAACCATTATTGATAGAATATTCAATTTTTACAAAACTGCCACTTAAATAAGCCGAAGACCATGTAACGTTGTTACTTTGATTGACATACAACGTGTTGCCTCCATTTGGAGTGATTACATTAATTACGGGAGTAGGAGCTGCAATTTGAAAAACATTGTTGCTAACATCGGTTTTACAAGCAGGAGATCCATTATCGGTGATTCTTAATAAACAAAAATTTGATGGATTGTTTGGAATGGTCCAATTATAAGAGTATGAATTACTTGTTGGCGTAAATGTAGCACTTGTAATAGTGGACCATGAACTGCCTCCATTTACTGAATATTCTAATAAAAAGGAGTTGCTGGTTCCAAAACCATTCCACGTAATTGTTTTAGTGCCTGTGGCAACTTGCCATACTTCACCGCCATTGGGCTGAGTAATAATTAAGGAAGGAGTAATGGTGAAAGTAGCATTGGATTGATCTATAATTAAATTGTTCGCAAAATCGTACACTCTTACCAATGCCTGTGAACTACTAATATTAGGAACAGTCCATGCGATAGATGTTCCACTGTAATTATTTGCCAAGGAAGCCCATGTGGCTCCGTTGTTCGACGAATATTCCACATTGAAAAACCCAGAAGTTCCAGAGTGTGTCCATGTAATTGTTTTACTTGAACATCCTGCCCAAGTTTCGCCTCCATTCGGTGATATAACGGTTATTGTTTGTGAAAATAGGCTGGATAAACTCACAAAAATAATGACGAGGAAAATAAATTTCTTCATATTGTTCTGATTTTAAAATAAATGTGGATATTTTTTTTATATTATAATATTACGTTACACAAAATATGGTTTTAATGTAATGAAAAACAACTTGCCCTAAATTATAATATTATTCTAATTAAATATAAAATATTACCTTTTAAGGAAGTGCAAAAATACAAAAACCATATAATATATTTGTTATTTATTTTAGGAAAAATATTTTATTTTACTATATAGAGAAAAACACATTAAAAGTGAAAAACTTTTATGCTTTTATTGTTTGTGCTTTATACCAATTGCCCTCATTTTAAAAAATAAAAAAACCATTTCTAACTTTGTGGCGTAGCAATAAAGTCTTATTTAAAAAAATGCCAGATTATCAATGTATTAATATTAAGTTAGAGTGTTTTGAACGTAGTTTGAAAATGTGAAAATATCAAAACACCTGAGAGGAAGAAACAACCAAAACGTTTTATGCTAAAAATGGCAGATTCCTCACTTCGTTCTTTTCATTTTCTTTACAAGGGGTTGCAACCCTTTGTAAAGAATCAGATAAACAGGGCTAAACCCCAATACTTAAAAATACCGATTGCTCTCACTTAAAAAAATGTTTGATTATCAATGTATTAAGTTAGAGAGATACTTAAATCAAATTAGCCCATAGGATAATTTATTTATATTGAGGAGAGAGATTTGGAAAAGTGAAAAATTTTCGAAAATTGTATAGAAATATCGAGCAAAAATCATGTTCGATATAATAATACTCGATTATTATAAAATAAATTGTACTTTTACCTCAATTATTCCAACATTAATCAAAACTTTAAGCATTGTGAAAAAAATATTTTACCTATTAATATGTTCTTGCTTCTGTTTTCAACTTTCAGTTGCAAATGCTCAAATTGGCAATCTGAAAAACAAAGTTTCAAATGCCTCAAAAGAAGCTGTAAAGTCTAAAAAATCAAATAAAACAGAAGAAACCAAAGAGGTAAATACGCCTTCAGAAACCAAAGAGGTAAATACGCCTTCAGAAACCAAAGATGCTAAAACAACTAGTTCTATAACCAGCCCTAGTGTTGATTTTAGAGAATTGGAATCGAAGAAAATGGAATGGACGTCTACTTTTGAAAGATTGGAAAAGCAGTGGGACAGAATTCCATATGAAGAGTATATTGCATTAAAAAAAGAATATGAAAAATTCTATGTTGAATTTAGCCCTGCATATCAAAAAGCCAATGGAAAAGAACATCAAGATTCGTATACTCAAAAGTTGATTCTCAAAAATGATGCTAGTTATACCGAAAAAGCAACTTTTGAGCAAATGGATGGTTTGAAAAATAAAGTGAAAAGAAGTTTTGACGACAAAGATTGGACGGTATATCCTTCAGACAGAGTGAGTGATATTGAAACTGCCGAAAGAATGATTGATAATATCAAAGTTTATCTTAAAAATCAAGATTCTGAATTGTTGGAATTTGAAAAATCACTAAAGGCTCAAAAAGACAAGATAATTGAATATGTAGCCAGTGGTGGTCTTGAAAAACGCGATGCTGAGGTAGAAAAACGCATGATTGAGACCAGAACTCTCCACAGTGCTGGAATGAGCGATGCAAGTGTAAATTCAACAGTGGCTTCTGAAATTGATAAGCAAAAGTATGGAACGCCAGTTAAGACAGTTATAACAAGCAAAAGTTGGGAAATTGAACGAAATGACTATGGTCATATCAAATTAAAATTTGTCAAAGTTGATATCGCTACCAAAAAAGCCGATGGCAAATGTTATTTTATCAAAGGTTCTGTTGCCAGAAAACACGAAGGTGGGGGACAATACGGAAATCAATATCTAAATATTTATTACACCGAAGGACAAATGAATTGTAATAATGTAAGCAAATAATTTCAGATAATAAATAAAAGGAACAAGGATAATATGAATTGAACGGATTTTTATCTGTACTTTGAGTGATGCTAAAGTGTCCTGAAACGATTCTGTTTCGTTGCCGTCAGGTCTCCGCTAACCAGTCACTTGGTCACTGCTTTTCTACTCTGCCATGTCTTTTGCGTTTTTTTTTCGCAGAGAACTGCGTTTTTCTTATCCGTGTCATCAGTCTTCTATTTAAAGATAAAACTTACATATTCAAAGAAATACACTTTGTTATCTAACAGTATCTTAACAATCTAATGCCTTAAAATTTTGTTTTTGTAATTTTTATCTTTTAAATTTGCTTAATGTTTTTGGTTATGTTTTAGAATAATGTTGATTATTTTTGTATCTTTGCATCAAACAAGATATTTATGAAACTATAAGAAATACTCAGTGGGCTTGATTTATCAGAAAAGAAAAAGCTATATAATCTTCTGAAAATAGATATGGGATTCATTCCTGAATTAGATAAGATAAAAAAGGGTCTTAATAAAGATCAAAAAGTCTTATGTCCTCACTGCCTAAGCGCAGAGATATTCGGCAAAGGGCGTAAGAGATACAAGTGTAAACAATGTAAAAAAACGTTTAATGACTTTACTGGCACAGCAATTTCTGGCATTAAGAAGGTTGAAAAGTTTCAAGAATTTTTGGAACTCACCGTTGAAAGCATTACAATTAGGAGGGCTTCTAAAAAGCTAGGTGTCAACATGAAAACAATATTTGATTGGAGGCATAAGTTATTATCATCATTGCCACAATGAATGGTTCCTCTTTTTCGGGTATAGTTGAATGTGATGATAAACAACTGGACATAAACGAAAAAGGCAAAAGAAATTTAAACAGAGATGCATATAAAAGACCTAGCGATAGAACAACAAAACGAGGAGTTAGTAATGATAAAGTATCGATAATGGTTGCTTTGGATCGAAAAGGAAATTCTGTAATGCGAGTTCAGCATGTAAACTCGATGGATAATTTGTACGAAAGATGGATAAAACCTTTTTATGGTGTTGCAATAAAATATTTACCACAGTATCTCAATTGGTTTGTATTCCAGGAAAAGATAAAAGAATTCAACGAATCCTGTTATGGAATTGGCAAGATTAGTCATGTCAAATACTAGCGCTATCAAATCTTTTAGAGAAATTGAAAATGTATATCTGGAATTAGATGTCCCACATTATCTTAAAACATAACCATGTTTTTTTACAAATAAATTGATATACATATTATGGAAAAAATTAATGTTTTAATTATTGGTGGTGGAGCATCTGGATTGCAAGCTGCAATAACCGCTCGCCAGCTGGCGAATGTAAATTGCTGAAAATCAATTCATCCTTTAGTATTGAGGCAAAAATTGATTGAAGTAATTTACACCCAAAGCAAAATTTATTTATTTTATCGGACAATAGTGAAAATCACTACTTAATAAAATCCTAAAAAGCACCTTCCTAATTAATGACCACTAAAATTTAGAAATAATAAAATTGCAACATTTTTTTGACATTTTACCTAGCATTTCAAAACAGTTTACTCTAAACCAAAAAATTGCTTATTTTTGTTGAAAAATAAATATAAAGTAATTATGTTGCTTAATGTCGATACTATTCGCAAAGACTTTCCAATACTTAACCAAATGGTTAATAAACGACCATTGGTTTATTTCGACAATGCTGCTACTACGCAAAAACCAAGCATAGTTACTCAAGCCGTTGCCGATTATTATAACAGATATAATAGCAATATTCATCGAGGAGTTCATTATTTAAGTGGCATTGCTACCGAAGCATTTGAGCAATCTCGCAGAAATATTCAAGCCTTTATAAATGCAAAACATGGACACGAAATAATTTTTACTCGTGGAACAACCGAATCGATTAATTTAGTTGCCTACTCATTTTTTAAAAGATATGTAAAAAGTGGAGATAATATTATAATTTCGGCTTTAGAACATCACTCTAATATTGTTCCATGGCAAATGGCTTGCGAAGAGCTTGGAGCATCCTTGCAAGTTGTTCCGATGAATGAGGATGGCAGCTTGCAAATCGACAAATTAGAAACTCTGATAAATACTAAAACCAGACTAGTAGCATTTAACCATGTGTCTAACGCATTAGGAACCATAAATCCGATTCGTGAAATGATACAGATTGCGCACAGCCATAATGTTCCTGTGCTAATTGATGGAGCTCAGTCAATTTCGCACATCAATGTGGATGTTCAGGAACTAGATGTGGATTTTTATTGCTTTTCGGGACATAAAATATATGCTCCAATGGGAATTGGTATTTTGTATGGAAAAGAAAGTTTTTTAAACGAAATGCCTCCCTATCAAGGAGGTGGCGAAATGATAAAAGACGTTACTTTTGAAAAAACAACCTACAACGAATTGCCTTATAAATTTGAAGCTGGCACACCAAATGTTGGCGATGTAATTGGATTAGATGTAGCCATTAAATATGTTCAAAATTTTGGAATTGAAGCTATAGCAAAATACGAACACGAGCTTTTGAAATATGCTACCAAACGGATTTTTGAAATTGAAAACGTTCGGATTTTTGGAACTACACCTCAAAAAACTGCCGTTTTATCGTTCCTTATCGGCAACATTCATCCATACGATATTGGCGTTTTAATAGATAAACTAGGTATTGCCGTTCGTACTGGGCACCACTGCACACAGCCAATTATGGATTTTTATAAAATTCCAGGAACAGTGCGAGCTTCGTTTGCTTTGTATAATACAAAAGAAGAAATCGATAGTTTTATAGATGGATTAAAGCAGGTTGTTGGGATATTGAGTTGATTTTATTCCTTAAATTCGTGCTTTTAAGAAATGGTTTGGGAAGATTCTTTCTCTATTTTTGGCAAATTCTAACTGGCTTTATTTTAACAAATTTAATATATATATATTTTTTTAAAACAAATCATTTAATTTTTTTATATTTGATGAAATTTTAAAACAAACGGATTTTTTCAGACTAAAATCAGGTAAGAGTAATATTAAACAGAGATGTTCTTTATTCTATAAAAAAAAGAGTTTGTAAACAATTAATCTTAAATTTACATAAATTTTAAAACCATGATGTCATTAAGCCATTTACACCCCATGTTGGTACATTTTCCAATTGCTTTAGTTGCTTTTGGATTTTTAGCAGAATTAGCGTCTTTAATTATTAAAAAGGAATTATGCTTTTCAAAGATTAGCTTATTCTTATTGTTATTTGGCACCTTGTCGGCTGTTGCAGCATGGCTTTCAGGTTCGTTTTTCACATCCGAAATGGGAGGAGCTGCTGGTGTTGTTAAAGATACCCATGAATTATTTGCCACAATTACAATGGCTTTATTATTAATCACTTCGTTGGTTAGAATTATTATCGTTTATAGTAAAACTCCAAAAAAAACGCTCAAATGGTTGTCCTTTATTTTATATGGGCTGGCTTCTGTTTGTGTAGTTGCAACAGGTTATTTTGGAGGAACTTTAGTTTATAATTACATGATGCCTCTTTAATATTATTTACAAAATTAAACAAACAAACAAATGAAAAAAGTAAAATTAATTTTAGGAATTGCTATTGTTGGATTAATAGCTTTGGCAAGCTGTAATCAACCAAAACCAGAAAAAACCATTGAGAATTTAAAAGAAGGTATAAAAGGCGAAACTACTGCTAGTGCCAAATATGCAGCTTTTGCTGAAAAAGCCAAAGAAGAAGGCTTTTTAAATATTGCAAAATTATTTGAAGCTGCTTCAAAAGCAGAAGGAATTCATGCTGACAATCACAAGAAGGCGTTGGAAAGCTTGGGTGAAAAAATTGACGCTATTAAACCTGAATTTGAAGTAAAAACAACGATGGAAAATCTTCAAGCAGCAATTGAGGGCGAAACTTACGAAATCAATACAATGTATCCGCAGTTCCTGAACGATGCCAAAGCCGAAAAAGCTGAAAAAGCTGAAAAAACATTCAATTGGGCTTTTGATACTGAAAAGAAACACCAAGAGTTTTACAAAAAAGCATTGGAAGCGTTGAATACAAATACCGAAAACACATTGCCTAAAGGCTATGCCGTTTGTCCAGTTTGTGGTAATACATACGATCAGGCTAATGCTGATGAAAAATGTGCATTCTGCCAAACGAGTAAAGAAAAATACATCCTATTTTAAATATACAAACGTAGTCGTTACCCACCATAATAAAAAAGAGACAGCGACAATGAACAGAAACAGAATAACGAAAATTAAAATGAGGACTAATAATCAATTAAAAAAGGAGGACAAATGCAACACAAACACAGAGTGAAAAGTAGAAAGTTGAAAGTAAAAAGTATAGGAGTGGCAACACTTTTAACTTTTACCTTTTCTCTTTCAACTGTATTTGCACAAGAAACCATCACGGCCACAGGCGGAAACGCTTCGGGTAGCGGAGGCACGGCGAGCTATTCCGTTGGGCAGGTGGTTTACACCACCAACACTGGAGCCAACGGTTCGGTAGCACAAGGAGTGCAACAACCATTCGAGATTTCGGTAGTAGCAGGAATTGAGCAAACAGCAATTAATCTTGCTATTTCGGCTTATCCAAATCCTACAACCGATTTTTTACTTTTAAAAGTTGAAAGTGAAAAGTTAAAAGACTTGAGCTATCAACTTTATGACTTAAACGGAAGACTTTTAGAGAGCAAAAAAGTAACAGGCAACGAAACGAGCATTGTTATGAGCAATCTTGTACCTGCAACTTATTTTGTAAAAGTTACCGAAGGCAACAAAGAAGTAAAA
>JBBQWB010000117.1:0-8656 GCA_038210985.1 Bacteroidales bacterium | reverse complement strand
CAAAGAGTTGCGTTTTATTTAACGCAACTCTTTTTTTATGTACACTAAAATATTTATACAAAAATAAAATTATTTTGTTTCGAGAACAAGCTGTATTTTAATCTAAGCAAGATTTTTTTAGCTCATGCTAATGTTATTTAGTTTTCGACATTACGTTTACTGTCAGTTAATTGAATAAATAGTCTGAATATTTCCTAAACTAATAATTCTGATTTTTATTTGAAAATTCATGTTTATTTTCATGTCTTCATAATATTTAATACTTTTGTTAACAATAACATTATTATTTTATTCATTGGAAAATAAAGACAATCCACGTTGGTATATTTTTTATTGTCGCTCTAGAAGCGAAAAGAAAGTTTTTGATTTGCTTACGAAATCAGATTTTAATGCATTTTTACCCATTATTAAGGTGATGCGTCAATGGAGCGACCGGAAAAAAATGGTTTTGGTTCCAATGTTGCCAGGTTACATGTTTGTTTACTGTTTGCATGCAAATATTTATAATGTGGTTCAAACCGATAATATTGTTGCACCTGTTAAAATAGCTGGAAAAAATCTTTTTTTGCGAGATTATGAATTAGATTTTTTGAAAAAAATTGAAGAAAATGATTTGTTTGATTCGGCTTCATCTTCATCCAAACGATTTTCTAAAGGAGATAAAGTTATAGTAATTGACGGGCCATTAAAAGGCTTTGAAGGTGAATGTATAAGAGAAGAGGGAAAAAATTACTTACAAATTCAAATCGAATCAATTGGTCAATGTATTAAAGCAAAAATTAATGAAAGTAATTTGCAAGTAAAAACGTGATTAAGTTTAGTGTTTTATCCTGTTCTATTTACTGAATTTCAGATTTTTAGATGATTTAAAGCAAATTATGCATGATAGTTTTTCTAAACAATTTGTATTTTGTGTTGTTAGTAAACCTAATAGAACTAATTTATAAAATTTTAGAACGACAATTTAATGGCAAAATACAATATAATCATGCCCAAATTGGGCGAAGGCATAATAGAAGCAACCATCACTAAATGGCTAAAAAGTGAAGGCGATACTATATCAATAGATGAAAGTATAGTTGAAATTGCTACGGATAAAGTAGATACAGAGGTTCCTTCACCAGTTCAGGGTGTCCTTTTAAAAAAACTATTTAACGAAGGTGATATAGTTGCAGTAGATAAAGTAATAGCTGTTTTAGAAGTGGCAGGTGAGCTTGAAAATCAAGAGGCGATAACTGCTCCAATAGTTGAGGTTCAAACAATTGTGGAAGAAGTTGAGCCAATTGTTAATGAAATCAGCACAATAAAAGAGGTAGATGTGGATGCAAATAAATTTGTTTCTCCTCTTGTTAGAAACATGGCTCGTGTTGAAAATATTCCTATTCAGGAGCTGAATAAGATAGTTGGAAGTGGGAGTGGAGGTCGAATTACCAAAGAAGATTTACTTGAGTTTTTATCGAAGCCCAAAGTAAGTGAAGTGAAAAGTAATATTATTTCACAAGAACTGCCAAAAGTTTCTGCCAATTCGGAAGACACTATTGTTGAAATGAGCCGAATTCGTAAGTTAATTGCCGACCATATGGTTTCATCCGTTAAGACTTCACCTCATGTTACTTCAATTATCGATGTAAATATGTCGAAAATTGTAAAAAAACGAGATTCTGAAAAGTCCGACTTTTTGAAACGAGATAATGAGAAACTAACTTATACTCATTTAATTGTGGAAGCGGTTGCCAAAGTGTTAAAGGAATTTCCGGGCATAAATGTTTCGGTAAGTGAAAATAAAATTATTTATCGAAAAAATATTAATATCGGAATTGCAACCGTTTTACCCGATGGCAATCTGATAGTTCCAGTGGTGAAAAATGCAGATCAAAAAAGCCTTTTAGGTATTGTTAAAAGCATAAATGATTTGGCAAATCGAGCACGACAATCAAAATTAGTCCCCGATGAAATTCAAGGCGGTACATTTTCAATTACAAATTTGGGTTCCTTTGATACCTTGATTGGAACGCCGATAATTAATCAACCGCAAGTTGCCATATTAGCAATTGGAACGATTAAAAAACAGGTAGTTGTTGTTGAAACCGAAAATGGTGACTCAATTGGCATTGCTCCAATGATGTACATGGCTTTAACATACGATCATCGCGTGGTGGATGGTGCAATGGCGGGAATGTTTTTAAAACGGATTAAAGAATTACTGGAAACTCAACTTTTTTAATTGCAGAGGAACTTATAGGGAAACAATCTTATATGTTCTTATATGGTTTAAAAAAACTTACACAGTTCGCTGCGGCGAACTGTTCGCTAAAGCGAAGGGCACAGTGTTGCTTTTTTCGCTGCAAAGCATCTAAATTTGTCATGCAGAGCAAAACCTAGTGAAGCGGAGGCATCTATCATTTTAATAGATTCCTCACTACGTATCGGAATGACAAATCGCTGAGGTAAACGACAAATAGGTTATCTATATGGTTAAAAAAAAACTAAATAACCACAAATTTCTGAACCAATCGTTTCCCTTCAAATTCGAGATGTATAAAATAAACACCACTTGGTAAATTTGAAATCGGGATGGTAAAATGATTAATTCCTTTATTTACATTGTTTGAATTACTTTCAAAAACCAGCTTGCCATCTGGTCGGGAAATCTTAATTTGAATCAATCCATCATTTGGAGTTGAAAGGATACATGTTATTTTTTCTTTTGCAGGATTAGGATAGATATCAAAAATACTAAATTCATCCGAATTAGAAATACAAAAATTATTATTCACCATATTTAACTCATTCGGAAACATATCGGCATAAATTGAAGCACATGCAAATTCAATATTTTCGTATGGTTTAATAGGAGTATATGAATGCAAGGTGTAATTTATCACTTCGGCAGGTCGCAAAATACCACTCCATAACTCTCTAGTATTTGTATTTCCTGACATGACATCAATCCAAATATTAAAAACGTTTCGATTACCCATATTAGCAATGCTGATATTTGTTTTAAGATATCCGTTTATATTTTCAAAACTAGCATTTAGAATCGATAAATCCATAAAAGGATTTGAAATAAAAACGACATAATTTGAAGTATCCGTACATCCATATTGGTTTTGAGCTATTAAAACTACATTGTAATTGCCTTCAGTAGTGAAATCGTACGATGGATTTACGGCTGTGGAAGTTTGCCCCGTACTAAAATCCCAAAAATAGGAATTAATACCTGTTGAGGTATTTGTAAAATGAACTAAATAACCAACTGTTTCTTCGTCAAAAGTGTAAGTGAAATTAGAAACTGGAACAGGATTAACAATGACAGTTTTTGATATAGTATCCGAACAGTTTTCGTTTGATATAACAATTTGTTTTATGATGTAAGAGTTAGGTGAAGGGAAATCTACATAAGTTTGTGTTCCACTCGAATAATAATTGCCATCAATGAACCATTTTACAATGCTAATGGTGTCAAATTCAATTTGACTTTCGTCGTTTAAGATATAAGTTGTGTTTAAACAAGTTTCGGGATTTGAAAAGTTTGCAATTGGAATATACGATACTTTTATAGGCTTAATAATCGAATTTGTGCAGCCATTTAAAGTTGTAATTGTGTGTTTTACATTGTAAATTCCTGGTGCTGAAAATAAGTAAGAACTTGTTGGAAGTGAATCTTTGTAAGTTGATAAATACTCCCATTTGTATTTCATTATGGGATTCCATTGATTTGTAATTGACGTATTATTGAACCATGTGGGAGTTCCAAAACAAGAATTTGAGAATGAGAAATCGGACAAAACTGTAGGTTTAACAATTAAAGATTTAGTGATAGAATCGGTACATCCAAAAATAGATTTACTGATTAATTTAATTTGATAGTTACCAATGTTATCAAAGCTATGTATTGGATTTTGAAGTGAAGAAGTATTTTGGGTAGAATATGCATCGTTAAAATTCCAAAGCCATTCATGAATTTGATAATTGTCGGTAGTTAAATCTGTAAATTGAACTGGTGAAAATGCACAAGCTTCGAGTGGAGTAAAATCGGAATTTGGTTTTGAATAAACCACAACTTGTTGGGTGAAACTTGAAGTGCATAAATTTTCGGTTGTTACACTTAATTTTACGGTGAATATGCCACTGTTTAAATAAGTTAATTGTGGATTTGGTAAATTTGAAACAGAATCGTTGCCAAACGTCCAACTCCAAGATGTTAAATTAGAGCCATCTGGCGAAGTGCTTTGATCTTGAAAATGACTAATTTCGTTCCAACAAACTCCTGCTGCATTAAATTGAACAATTGGCAATGCTCCTTGAATTGTAATATCAATAGAATCTATTGCGATACATCCTCGTTCATTAGTAGCCGTAACCGAATAGTTGCCAGCACTTGAAACCATAATGGAAGGCAAAGTAGTATTATTCATCCATGTATAGGAGAGTTGAGCCATATCTTGATTTTGAATAATCGGGCTTAGGGTTTCACCGCTGCAAAAACTTAAGTCTGTTCCCAACGAAAGGCTTGTTGGAAGACTATCGAGATGTAAAGTGAAGCTTGTAGTGTAATGACAACCGATGGTATCTGTTAAAGTCATGGAATAAGTTCCAGCATTTGCTTCCTTAAAATATAGACCATTGTTCCCATTCGACCAAGATATGGTATAAGGTAAGTTTTTGGTATATGAATAATGTAATGTGTCTCCTAGGCATAATGTTGTGTCAACAAAGGTTTGTTGTCCAGCATAATAAACAAAAACCGTGTCGTAAGACTCGAGACCAAAAATATTTGTTGCTTTAACCCAATAATTACCTGTTTTATTTACTTTAATAGTGGCAGTGGTTTCGCCTGTATTCCAAATCCAATTTGTAAACCAAGCTTTGTTAGCACCAGTAATTGTAGTGTCGCATAAACGATACTGCATATTAATATCGTAGCCAAGCGAAACATAAGGAGCATATTTGTTGGATAAATAGGAGTACACTTGGTCTTGCTCAGTAACTGTTAACACAGTATCAAAGGCAATAATTTCGGCAATATTTCCATTCCAATAACGTCCTGTAGTGCTTGTTTGACCTGCAATTTGTAGGGAAGGGTATTGCACTGAGCTAGTTGCTACTTTCCCAAAAATTAATTTGTATGCATTCAGAGGGGAATATAAACTCGTAGAGTTGTTGTTTATTTCTATATTGTTGCCAAATAAACTTGATGTACTCGTGTAAATATTACTTGTATTCTGTGCACCTGAAAATAAAATAAGTTTAGGATGTGCTATGTATGAACTTAACATTGACACAGCGTTTGGAAAAACTGTAGCAGTTGTTCCCCAGTTAGAAATTATAAAAACTGAACCTATATTTGTTGTGTTACTTATAACAAAGTTGTCATTTGTTCCATCAAAATTGATACTTGGTTTATTGTTTAAAATGCTATTTGTTGAAACTAGTAAAGGTTGATTCGCAATCGTTGATTGATTTGCATGATTGTTATTTCCGCTAATGTCTTTCCATTGCGTAATTAGTCCGTTTGAAATAACTACTCCCGAATCGGCAGCAAACCAAAGGGCAGTTCTTGAAAATTTTAACGGCAAAATACGAAATGAACTTTTTTCAGAACGAATGGAGTCCAAACAAGGATTATATGCAGTCACTCTCCAATAAAACATCCCAGTATCTAAGTTTAAAGTATAAGAAGGAGAATTAACAGCATTCATCGATGCCGAGTTGTAAATTGTATTAAAATCGGCAAATTTACTTATTTCAATTTTGTAATATTGTGCATTTTGTGAAATATTCCATTTGAAAACAACGGTTTGAATCGATAATTGAGCATTGTTGAGAGGATAAATCGTTGAGAAACTCAAAGGTTGTGGGTAATTTGCAGGAATGTTAATGGATTTTGTGATAGAATCGGAGCAGAGGTCCGTGCTTGTTACTTTTAGCGATACATTGTAAATTTGCGAAGCAGGAAAACTAAGTTGAGGACTTGTTTCGGTAGAAACCAAATTTGAGTTTATAAACCAATTTATTGATTCGGTAGTATATCCAATTCCTAAATCAGAAAGGTTTGTAAACGGAGTTGGAATATTTGGACACGGATTTAGATATGAAAAATCAGCTGTTGGCTTTTTATTAAGGTGGATAAAAACAGTAGTGTCTTTTAAACAACCCGAATGAGCAGTTACGGATAAGTGAACAGAATAATTTCCAGCAGTATCGAAAGTGGTAACAGGGTTTTGAATATTTGATGAAAAGTTGTTATTTATTGTCCATTGCCAAGATGCAATGCTGTCAGCAGGGTAGGATAAATCGGTAAATGTTATGCTGTCGCGACTGCAAAGTTTGCTCCAATTGAAAAGTGGATTAGGTGCAGAGCCTGAAACTACGACATTTATTGAATCATTATTTACGCATCCATTGGTATTAGTTGCATTTATTTTATACATGCCCGAATTGTAAATTGTTTTAATTAACGTAGTCTCATTGCCAGGCAACCAAATCAATGAAGTTGTACCACTAATTATATTTGCTTTAATAGTATTGCCTGAGCATATAGTCGTATCCGAATTAATAAAATTTCGAGACGGAAATGAATCTATGGCAACAATAAATGAGGTTTGATACGTGCAATTGTTTGTATCTCGTAAAGTCATGGAATAATTGCCAGCCATTGTGGTTTTAAAAACAATTCCAGTGTCACCATTTGACCAGGTAATATTATAAGGAAGGTTTTTAGTGTAAGTATATGTAAGTGTGTCTCCAAGACAAATGGTGGAATTTGAGAATGTTTGAGCACCCTTGTAAGTTACAATTATTGTATCTGACGAAGTTATTCCAAAAATATTTGTAGCTTTAACCCAATATTTACCTGTTTTATTTACTTTAATAGTAGCTGTTGTATCACCAGAATTCCACAGCCATTTAGAGAACCAAGGTTTATTTGCACTTGCAAGTGTAGTATCACATAAACGATATTGCATTGAAATATCATAGCCTAGAGAAACGGGCGGTCCATATTTGTTAGATAAATATTCTTCAATTTGTGTCTTTTGAATAGGGACGAGAATTGTATTGAATATTAATATTTCACTGACACAACCATCTAAAGTTTGATTATTCGAATATTTTGCACCAAGATTAAGCCCTGTTGAATTGCCATTTCCAGGATTGCCAATTAATTTTTGTATTCCGTTTTCATAAAAAATGGAAGAAGTGCCATTATAAACTGCCGTAGTTATAAAAGGAATAGTATCAAATTTTTTTGTGTAATTTAATTGAGAACCGGCAAATGGTGAAAGTGTTGTTGCCGTACTAAACAACATGGTTACTCGGTTAGTTGACAATATGCCATCAAATAAGTATTGGACTTTAGCAGTTTGAGTATTCCAAACATAAAAATAGGTTAATGGTTGGTTAAAAGTCTGACTAAAATTTACTGATAAATAATCATTAGTTCCATCAAATTTAACCGTTGACATTTGAGTTAAACTATTAAGAGTTTTTATTGGACGAAATGATATTGTTGATTGATTTAAGTTGAAATTATTTCCACTTAAATCGTTCCACTGCGATACAGCTCCAGAAGTTAATGTCACTCCAGTATCAGCAGCAAACCATAATTTTAAATTTGCGTTTGGAGTTGGTGCGAAAAAAGTAAATTTATATGTGCTTGAGTGAGTTGTTGGTAGTGCTGAAAAGTTGGCAGATACTTTCCAGAAATAGATGCCTGAAGTAATGGCGTTGCTATAAGTGAAATAATTATTTGTAATATTGGTTTGAAATATTATATTACTAAAAAGTGAGTCGGAAGCAAGATAAAAGTCATACGAAATTGCATCATTAGCTTTATTCCATTGAAATTCAATGGGAGAAATATGCGTTTGTCTATTTACTTGTGGAAATACGGCTGTAAGTGGCTGTGAGAAAGAAGCAGTACTACAAATGAGTAATCCTAGAAATAAAATGAAGTATATTTTTTTCATAGGTGAGTAATTGTTTTGTTATTTAGTTGTTTGTTGTTCCTTTTTCCTTTTTCCTTTTTTCTTTTCACTTTTTTCCCTTTTTCCCTTTTTCCCTTGTTCCCTTGTTTATTGTGTGATGGCTCTCCCCTTTAGGGGTTTGGGGGGAAGCGTGAGGTGTTCGTTATATAGTTCGTTGTTGAGTTGTTGCGATATTGAATTTTAATTTATAGATAGACTTATTTCTTTTATATTAAGTTGTAAAGATAATGTATTTTTTAAAATTTTGTTCACTTTTTCTTTATTTGTAAAATGCTTTTTTTGAAATGACTTTTTGAAATCATCTTAGATTTTCTATAATTGAAATATAGAGAATAGCCCTATGCGATATTTTTTCTCTTTAGCTAATTTATTTTTTTAACTTTGCATTGAATATTCATTATTTCGATTTTTAGGTCTCATTATGGGACTGAGAGGGCGAAGCTGTGGAAAGCAGTTTTTAAATGGTAACAAGTAACAAAGTAACAAGTAACAAAGTAACAAGTAATAAAGTAACAAAGTAACAAGTAACAAAGTAACAAGTAATAAAGTAACAAAGTAACAAGTAACAAAGTAACAAGTAATAAAGTAACAAAGTAACAAAGTAACAAAGTAACAAAGTAACAAAGACTTAGCTTTTGATTGGTTTACGACAGAAGAAATTGAAG
>JBBQWB010000116.1:0-8690 GCA_038210985.1 Bacteroidales bacterium | reverse complement strand
GATGTGCATAGCATAAACCAACCAAATATTTTAAATATCTCTGGAAATTTTGAATTATCAGCAGATAAAATAAGCCCAACTGCTGGTATTATTCTTATTGTAATTTCGGCATAGTTGATAAAATTGGTACTTCCTGCTTTTCTTAATATCTCGCTTGCTTTGTCAGGTCTTATGAGCATTAAAAAACCAACGCAAATAAAAAAAAATCCAAAGAGTATTATTGTCCATTTTGCAAAAAAATCTATCATTTTGTCAGCATATTAATTGTTAGTATGGTCGCTCATAAGGTTGCCGATAATCGGGTTACGGCTTGGCGAAGGTAGCGATTTTTACTACAAATGTGTCTGCGGAACACTGAACCGCCAATTTATCGTATGAGCTGTTACGCCTTCGCCCTTCTTCTAAATTCAGAAGGTTATGCTACTGATTTAATCTTATTAATATTTTCAGGAGTATGTCTTTGACTCCAAAGAATGTATTGTGCTCCTTTGTTGTCAAGTGCTGACAAATATTCGTCACTTACTTCTCTGTCAATGTCATTGATAACAGCTAGTCCAATTATTTCTTTTTGGGTTTGTTGCTCTCGCACTTTTTTAATGTCATCCCAAGTAAACAAGAAATGAGGTAGATTCATTTTATTTACAGAGTTGAATGACTTAATCACGATTTCAGTATTTTTATACGCAATTTGAAAATCAAATGTGAATTCAAGTCCTGTGCTACCTTTAGAAATAAAATAAGGGGTATAAATCATTTCTTGCTCGTCCAAATAAGCTTTTACGTCTTCTCTAAAAACTGAAGCTAAAGTATGCTTTGCCAAATAATACATATCGGCTGTTTCAGAAATGGCAGAAATTAGATTTAATTTTTTTTTGCGGAAAATCTCTCTCGGTTGCTTCGGTGGTTAATTCTTCATTATTTATTCTAACACCATAATTGATGAGAATACGATCTAGAATTTCTTTTCTTTTGGGTGAACGGGTAATTTCAAGTCCGCTTAATTCTAAATCTCTTAGTGTATTGCCATCATCAGATAAAATAATTTTATTACCTTCTTTTTTAGCATAAATGTCTACTGTATCATTGAACAGACCAACGAAAGGGGTGCTTATTTCTATCCAATCAGATGAATTACTCGCAGTTACTAAAGTTTTTTCCTTTAGAAAAGAGTAATAATCATTCATTAATGTATTTATCCAATTCATATTATTTTCATTTGGTGGTTGAAGGTAATTATCGTTTTAAGGTTGATTTTTTGAAAGAATGCACTTAGCGTTTGAGAATAATCTTCCCTGCTATTTAGTTCCTTCACTGGAAACTCATCTAATTCCAAAGGTATTGCCCAAGCTAAAGGCTTATAACCGTTAACTACATAATGTATGTGGCATGCGTAATTATCCAACCATTGTCCTGCGAATGGTCTGAAAATTTCAGGTAAGGTTGGTATAATACCCATTGGGTTTAAATGTCGTCCATTGAAGTCCACTCTTAACACTCCGTTTTGAGTACTATTGTCCTGATGGGAAGACTAATCCTTAATGATTTTTTTTCACTTTCTTTGATGTTGACTAACAAACTTTGGTCTAAGTCGTCAGGTTATAATAGAGTAAGCCGTAAACTCATAGGAAACTGAATATCTAACAAATACGTGTTCACAACTTCTCCATTCTTAAATATATACTTGTCAAGTCCAATAAGGTATTCAGCTAATTCTACGGTCATTTTTTATTCTGTTAATTGTAATTTCCAAAAGTAATATTTTTAATTCGTTTATTGTCGGGTATGTCGTTTTTTTAAAATGCCCTATAACACCGTTTCTAAAAACTATAAAACCGCTCTTATACATCTAAAATCAACTGTATTTGTTCGGCTTGTCCCATCTTTATTTTTTAATAACATCAAACAGTGATATTTGCTTTTTTAATCCATTTTAGCTCAAATCGCAATCCTGCATGAGCAGAAATTGTGCTACCAGAACAATGCCTTTGGTATTATATTGGGGAAAAAAGTATTTAGTCCAATGTTTCTCTAAGTTCAACTAAAAAATTTCTTATCTTTTTTAGTCTTTTGGTTATTTCAAAGTTTTTTTCGGAGGAATCGAAATTTCCCGACAAGTGATCCTTAGCACCCTGAAGTGTGTATCCTTGCTCCTTAACCAAATTAAATATCAAATGAAAATTATCCAGATCATGACTTGTGAACATCCTATTTCCTTTTTTATTTTTATGGGGTTTAATTATATCAAACTCTTTTTCCCAAAACCGAATAAGCGAAGCATTCACATTAAACAACTTTGCTACTTCGCCAATAGGATAATATAATTTTTCGGAAGAATTATCCATAATTACTTCTTTTTAAAAATGCTTGTGTTGATGTCGAAATTTATCCAATAATCGCCCTTTACTAATTTAGACACATCCACATCTTTGGCTATACCCGACATTAAAAGAGTTCCATCGGAAGAATAAATTTCATAATGCGACATTTCGGTAAATACTAATTTGTCACTAACTTTGGTTTTTTCCAGTAAAACATTTCGGTTACCCGTTCGTACTTTTACACTTTTTGTATAAGTTAACAATTGATTGTTGGGATCAAACTGCTTTAAACGGAAAAGATTAAGTTTTGAATTTAAAACAGGCGAAAAGATTGAAACACCTAATGTGTCTGTCATGCCTAAATCGAGTGCTTTAATCCATTTTCCCCATAAGTATTGTTCTAATTCTAATTTTTTACCCTTGTCAAAATCGGAAATGTCCCATTGCAAAACGCCCGACCTTCGAACGTATTTAAAGGATTCTATAAAAAGTTCGTTTGTTGGCTTAACAGCATCGGGATTTGAAATAACAGGTTCACAGTTTTCGTCGTGTTGAATAATTACAACCAAATTGTCGCCATATTGAAAACCAAAGTGCTTTAAGTCGATAATAATTGAGTTCGAGTTAAATAACGAGTCAACTACTTTATTGTTAACAATTATATATTTCACACAGGAGTTGTTTGAGGGCATTGGATTGTATAAATACAAATTTTTATTCCAGTAATTACCTTCAATCAAAATCTCTTGAGAACTGGCGGTATTATATATTAAAAAACACATTATCAAACTTAAGAAAACACTTCTCATAATCGCTATTCGTTAATTCTACGCAAGAATACTATTTTCTTTTGAATTTAGCCTACATCACTCATGCTTTTTTATAAAACATTAATTGTTAATATCTTTACTTACATTTGTAAATAGCAAGTTTTTGAATAGCTTTGTCCTCAAAAAAGTACTTAAAATATAGTTAATGAAAGATTTTTTAGAAAACAATGTAAATCTTGACAATTTTGAGAACACTCCCTATATTCTAATTTTTTCAGATAAAATACTCGAAAGCCTCCATGTTTTTAAATCTATTTTAAATTTTAATTCGGATGAAATTTTTTATCCTATAAAAGTAAATACCGACACTAATATCCTTAATTTACTTGACAACTTGGGTGTTGGTTTTGAAATTGGAGCTGCTTCGGAAGCCGAAATACTTTTCAATTCTGGCATCGATTTAAGCAAGGTTATTTTTGGAAATCCAGTAAAATCAATTTCCACCATTCAACGAGTTTACAAAATTGGAATTCGTCGATTTTGTGCCGACCATATAAATGAAATAAACAAACTTGCAAAATATGCTCCTAATTCCGAAATATATTTTCGTATTTGCATCGATAATTTTGGAGCAGAATGGGACTTAACCAAAAAATTTGGCTGTCCCTTTGAAGAGTTGCCTTTTTTGTTTTTAAGTGCCAAAAAACTTGTTCTAAATCCAGTAGGTATTAGTTTTCATGTGGGATGGAATAACGATTGCTTTGAAACCTGGGAAAAAGTTTTTGAAACAATTACAAACAAAATAAATTTACTTGAAAAAGAAAACATAAAACTTGAATCCATCAACATTGGAGGTGGATTTCCAACGCATAATAAAAATCAAAATGAATTGTTATTAAAAATTTCAGAAATTATCACACCCAGTATTCAAACATGGCGAAAACAAGGAATTAAAGTGATTGCTGAACCTGGCTCCTTTTTAGTATCAAATTCGGGATTTTTAGTTGTTTCTGTAATCGAATGTATTCGACGACATGGAGTTAATTGGGTGTATATTGACAGTGGAATATTTCAAGGATTTTATTGGATTTTAAGTGGTTTAAAATATTCTATTTCCTCAACCAATTCCAATTCAGAAGAAACGGAAGAAATGGTTGTTTGTGGTCCAACTTGCGATTCGCACGATATATTTTCTTATCAAACGATGTTGCCAAAATCAATAAAACCTGGCGATAAATTAATAATTAACCCTGCTGGAGCATACGTAAGTAGTGCTCAAAACTACAATGGGTTTTATTATCCCAAACAAATAATCAAATAAAAAAAGCCCCAAATGGAGCTTTTTTTTGTGTTATATAGGAAACCTATAGTACTGTGATGGTTATTGGCTCAATCCTTTCTTTTCGGTCGGGTGTTGAGTTTTCATAAATCATAATATTTTGAAATGTAATAGGTGTTTGAAGTTTAAACCCATTAATTACATTTTTCATCTCGGTAGTTAAGTTTTTAGAATTGGAAGTTAATGTTTGAACTCCCGCACTAGTTTTGTATGTCATTTCAAAACTTGCAATAGTTTTTGAAGGGGTTGAAATATCAATTTTACCAGCGCTTATAATTGCGGATTTAGTGACACTTCCATTTTTTTTAGCAGCAATGCTTGCTTCTGCTTTTCTGTTTTTTTCTACTTGTGCATTAAGCTGTGCTGAAAATGCAACAAACAAAACCATTATAATTAAAGATACTGTTTTTTTCATAGATTTAATTATTAAAGTTCAAGTGAAAATTTTAAATCAGCCACTCTTTCATCAGGAGAATCTTGATTATTAACATCTTTGGCTACAATTTTAGTAAACATAATTTTGGTTGGTTTACTTACTGCATTAATAGCTGTTTTCATTTCAGGAGTAAGCACATTGCTATTTGAGGTGTATTCTGCTGTTCCAATAACCAACATAAAAGATATTACTTTTTTGGATGGAATATCAAGGTTGATTTTATTAGCTGACACCAACTCTGATTTTTTAATTGATCCAGTCGTTTTGTTAGATATGGAACCTTTTGCAACTGCTTGTCTTTGTTGTGCAAAAACGCCAATACTGCTGAATAGGAATAAGCCTATTGCTAAAATTTGAATTGTTTTTTTCATGATGTTTTTTTTTAATTTTTAATTTTATGGAATTAATGTTAATGTTAGGTCTTTCAATACTTCGGTTGGCAAACCGCTTGTTACACCACTACACGTTTTTTCACAAACGGTAATACTTTTAAATACAATTTCTGTGTTTTTCTTTAATGCATTAATTGCAGTTTTTATGTCGTTGTTAAATAAATATCCAGTGGGATTTGAATACTCTTTTGCTTTTATAACAAGAACAAATGAAACGATAATTTTATTTGTAAAATTTACGGATAATTTTCCTTCGGCTAATAATTCAGCTTTTGTGATGTTTCCCGAAGTTTTATTTGCAACAGACGCTGAGGGCGTATTACTTTCTTTTTGTGCAAAAAGACCAATATTTCCGAACAGAAAAAGGGCTATGGTCAAAAAAAGAATAGTTTTTTTCATAATTTTATATTTTGGTTAACAAATGTACGTATATTTTTTTAAAATTATTTACAACAAGAATAATATTTTTCCAATTATTATCCCAAAAATGTATTTGAAATTTGTATTTCGCATTTTTTTTTCTGAAATTTGCATAAAAAAATGACAAAAATATTACTCGAAGGCTTAGAATTCTTTTCATACCACGGTTGTTTTAAGGAAGAACAATTAATTGGTACCTATTTTAAAATTGATGTTATCCTTAGCGGAGATTTTTCAATTGCTGAAAAAACAGATAATCTTATTCACACGGTAAATTATCAAAAGGCATATCAGATAATAAAATCAGAGATGTCTATTTCGTCAAAACTAATTGAGCATGTTGCTCGAAGAATTATCGACCGCCTTTTTGATGCGTTTCATTCTATTGAAATGATTCACATAAAAGTTTCTAAAATAAATCCGCCTTTAGGTGGTAAAATTGAAAGCGTTGGTTACATTATCGAAGAAAACAGACCTAAATGAATACCGATGCACCTCAAGAAGTAGTTTGCCCAAAATGTGGCGAAACATTTATTTGTCATCATAATAAATCTTGTTGGTGTACAAAATATGTTTTAACAAGCGAAGCTGTTACATACTTAAAAGAGAACTACAACGGCTGTTTATGCAAAAAATGTTTGGATGAAATCGTCCCGATGTTCAAAATAAATTTGTAAGTACTATTTTTTTTATTACCTTTGCACTCCAAACAAAAAGGTCTCTTGGCCGAGCGGCTAGGCAACGGTCTGCAAAACCGTCTACTCCGGTTCGAATCCGGAAGAGACCTCCACAAAAAAGCACTTTTTTAAGTGCTTTTTTGGTTTTTTCTCATATTGGATAAATTCAATGAAATTATTTTTTTGCATTTTTAATTTTTACAGGCAAAACATATTCCACTCATTTTGAATTTATTCACTTAAAACAAATCTAAAAGGCATACTGTATTGAACTCGAACAACCTTACCTCTTTGTTTTCCCGGAATCCATTTTGGAAAAAGTTTTATCACTCGAATTACTTCGGCATCTAAATCTAAACTTAAACCTCGAAGAATTTTAATATCTGATAACGAGCCATCTTTTTCGATTACAAAAGTTGCATAAACAACACCTTGTCTTCTTTCTTCTTGCGCAGATCTGGGATATTTTATATTTTTTTGTAAAAAACGCATACGTGCTTCATCTCCTTCAGGGAATTCGGGACTTTGCTCCACAACTACAAAAACGGCATTGCTATCCGGCTCTTTATCTGGAAACCCAATAGTTGGAACCATATCCAAACTTTCATCAATTTGTGAAAAACTAAAAGTGAGAAGCCCAATAAACAGAAACAAAAAGATAGATTTTTTCATAATTACATTTGTGTTTTTTTGCTCACTACATGACAAAAACTACAAACACCTGATATTCAACGATATGTGTTAACAACTTGGTGGCAACTTTTCGCCAAAATGATTATAATAAACTGATATTCAGTATCTTAGATGAATAATTACGACATCTAACACTAAGACACATGAATACCAGTATTGATTACAAAAATAGCAATTTAATTGATAGTTTAACCTCTTTTTTTGGGGAAGAGATGAATTTTGCCAGAATTAAGTTTTTAAGTTTATTCATCATCGCTCTTTGTAAAGTCCAATCAGTTTGCTTTGAAAAGATTGCCACTGGCTTTGATTGCTGCGATACTCTTAAATGCTCATTATCAAGACAAAATAGGCATTTTTGATTTTTTGTCATGTACTTAGGTGAAATACTGTGAAATTTTGAAGAAGATTTAAAAAGAATCGAGCCTTGTTTTTTCGAAAGAATATTCAATTTTAAGGTACACCTATAATTAATGAAGGACTTGGATTTGTTGGTAATTTTCGCACAAAAAGCGTTAAAGCGTTGAAATTCAACAAAATATTAATCGGGATGAGGATTTAAAAATTGAAAAGCAACGATGAAAAAGCGATTTTTAGAAGTCACCTAATGTTGTCTTTTTTAGAAAGCACGAGTCGGTCAATTAAAATCCATGCCTGTTTTAAGCGAAGTTTAAACTCCAATGTTTGTTGTTTTGTAAATTATTTTGTCAGATCCAATCATTACTATCATTATTTCCAGTAAAAATGTATGTTGTTTAATGCTCCCAATTTGAAAACTGAATTCAAACACTTCATTATTAAATTTTATACAAGCAAAACCAACTCCTATGCTACTTAGTGTATATTCAAATAAGTCAATTTCAGACCATCTTATTTCCCTAATTACGTTGTTTGTCCTTACAATTCCAATAGTTTTAACAACACTAAATAAACCTAAATTTATTTCAATTCCTTTATCAAAATTTTCAAATTGCTTTGGTAAAACAATTGGCGACAAATTTTGATGCATAAAACTTAAAATTTCGAGTCGGCATTCCTTGTTAAATGAATTGAGTTTTATATAATGCCATTTCGAATCAAATAATGAAAGATAATAGGATTCTCTGTTTCCATCTACAATATAAACTGCTGTCATTTCCTTAACATCGGAAAAAATAACTGTTTGAGCAGGTTTTAAAAAAGACTTATAGGTAAGACTATTTTCATAAATTACCACATTTTTACTCGTAAATTTTTCTAAATTTAAAGTCATAAGGTTAAATGTTTTATTTAGTGTTTGCTCGGATTTGCCATTTTTTTTAAGGCGTAAATTTACAATACTTATGTTTACTCTCAATGTTGCACGTTCTTTTTTACACTTGGTGGTAAATATTATATTCTTCAGGTAATGAGTATGATACCCCCCATTCATCGGACAACTTCTATACAAAGTTAAAATATTTTTTTTTATTCTCGGCTTAAATCTGGAAATAACTTTTTGACCCAGTTCAAGAGGTCAGAAAAAGTTATTCTTGATTTAAGCCGCATTGTTATATTTTTGTGCTGGTGTTTCATAGTTTATAGATTGATGTATTCGTTCATTGTTGTAAAATTTAAAGTAATTATCTAACCCTTCATATAAGTCTATTCCGTTTTCATAAACATTTAA
>JBBQWB010000115.1:0-9080 GCA_038210985.1 Bacteroidales bacterium | reverse complement strand
GGTTAAACATTCCGATTATACTAATTCGGGATACGACAGAGGACATGTAGTTAGGAGTAAGGAACGTTCAAACACCGAAAAAAACAATATCAGCACCTTTTATTTGACCAATATTATCCCTCAAACTCCTGATTTGAATCGTGGGGTTTGGCTAAATTTTGAATATTATTGCGAAACTTTGTGTACCAAGCAAAACAAAAATCTTTTTATTTATGCCGGTGGTGTGTATCACAGCAACGCAACTTTAAACAACAACGAAAAGGTTTCAATTCCCGATTCGTGTTTTAAAATTGTATTGGTTTTGGACAAAGGAAAAATATTGTCGGACGTAAATTTAAACACCACAATTATAGCCGTTATGATGCCAAATATTCAAGGAATCAGAAAGGATAAATGGGGAAAATATGTAACCACTGTTCGGAGAATTGAACAATCAACTGGATATGATTTCTTTTCAAATCTTCCAAAAAAGACTCAGGATGTGATTGAAAATAAAAGATATGAGAAACAATAAAAACGCAAATTAGCTCAATTTCTTAGACCCTGGCTTCAAATATGTAAAATACAAAATATCAACTATTTGCAAACAAACTATTCGGTTAATTCATAAATAAAATCCCAAACTTGTTTGTGAAGAATACCATTTACGTTATGAAGAATAATATCGTCCATACTAACCACATGTTTTGGCAAATTATCTTTTATCCTTTCTGCAATAAAGTCTATCTCGAAATTTTGTCCTATCATAATATTGATTTTATATTCTGATATTTTAAGATGGGTGTAAACAACATTTTCGAGCATTGAACCGATATCTTTTATTAAACTTGGATACAAATAATTTCTAAAACCTAAATCATTTACATAATACTTTTTTTCTCCAGCTAGTAACTCTTTGGTTTTGGTTGACATTCGTTGGGCTTCATGAATTAAAAAAGCTTCCTGCATATATAACAGATATTGCGAAATAGTAGAGTAATCAACTGTTCTTTGTTTACTTTTATAGTATTTAATAATTGATGGAATTGATGTCAAATTTCCAACATTATGTAAAAGGAATAGAAACAAATATTTGATTATAATCAATAATTTTCAAATTACAATGATTTTATTGGATATAACCAAATAATTTCACATCACCAGCATTTTTCGAAGAGGTCTCTTCTGCTTAATTGTTAAATAATCAGTTTTTTTACTCAAAAATGGGGTTTTTACTCCATTCTAAACACATGAAACCATAAAAAAGCTTAGGCAAAATAGGAAAGCTCAACATTAGGTGCTTACGCAGCACTTCATTTCTCCGACTACTGACGGATGCATGACAAATAAAAACACACTGTGTAACACTGTGCCATTGCTTTAGCAATCTGTTCGCCGCGGCGAACTGTTTAACAATTTCTTTGCTATTTAGTAATCTTTCTCCAATAGTTAATCCTTTAAGCATCTAACCGAATGTCCGTATTTTTTTTCGTTGCTACTTCTTGTAATATTACTTTGATTGTAATTAATCGACCGCATCCATGCCTTGGTTGAAAAATTATTGGTAGATGACCACCAATATCCTAGATATCGAATATTATTAAAATCTCCCTGATCATATCTCATTCCGCCAGGTAATGCAGTAAAACCATAATCGTCCGTTGCATTTGAATTTGGAGTTATCCAATGAGAAGTTCCTGTTTCTTTTAGTTTTCCGCCAGCAATATTGCTTCCACCAACAACTTCGGTAAGTGTATTCCAGTCTTCATCCGAAGGAACTCGCCAGCCTTCGGGACAAATATTTTCGGTTTCAACAGCATACCAATTATATAACTTTCCATATGTTTCACTATTGGAAACACTGTTTTCATAATCGCAATAAGCTCCAAAAGATGTACTTGACCATTGTGAAACTCCCGTTAAATTTGGAATATCGTTTCCATTCCGATATTTTGTTGTTTTTAAATTGGAAGTCATCCAACATTGCTGACCAATTTGAACCACTTCATATGTGTTTCCGCTTGCATCGGTTATGGATGAAGGACATTTTGAAAGGGTTTTAAAACTTAGCTGATTACCATACTCTGTTCCGCCACTATTAGCAACATAAGCACGAACATAATACATTGTATTTGAAATAAGTCCTGTTATTTGACTTGTAAAATCGGAAATTCCTTCGCCATTTGTTGTTTTATTATTAGCAATCGTTGGATTTTGAGAAGTGCTCCAACAAAGCCCTTTGGAAGATACACTTGCTCCACCTGTTTGAGTTATTTTACCACCACTTACAGCACTCATATCGGTAATATTTGAAATTGAAGCCGTTGTAACCTTTAAAACCTTCTCTTCGTCCTCTTTTTTACAACTAATAAAGATTATTAAACATAATAATATCAATCTAAAAAGTGAAATGTGAAATTTCTTTATTTGTTTCATGGTTCTACTAAATAAGCTCTAAAATTAAAGTTTATCTAAAAAACAAATCAATTTTATTTTTTAATTCATTTCTGAGTTTTGCTGGATGCGTTATTGCATAGGTAAGTGCAACTTCGGATAAATCATAATTTGTAAAATTTTCCCCATTGTGATGAATAACCATCAACTTTGGACCATCTGCCTCGTACTGTGCAACTAAAGTAGAATCTTCGGCTTTTGTACTTTCGCAATTAACCGAATGAAAAACAATACTTTTCGACTCAACTTCTTTTTTGTAATCGCTTCCTATCAGCTCAATTGTGGTTTTTTCTATGGCTTGACATTTACTGCATCTGATGGTACCATGAAAATAAATTATTTCTACATATTTTTGTGTTTGTGCAAAACCGCCAATAAAAAATCCTAAAAGTAGAATAACGAAAGTGTACTTTTTCATAAAATATTTTTTTAATTTCTATTGCAAAGATAGATAATCTTTTTAAATAGCTGTTTGACAAATTAGTTTATATTTGTTTTGGCATTTTTATTTTATACTGATAGAAAATGAAAAAAAGTAAAATGATTCTTCGATTTCAGCTTGCACTCCTTCTCCTTTTTTTTGGAATTTATGATTTGTATAGTCAAAACATAACCATTATTCCGCCCATAGGACACACTTCACAAATTACCGATGTGGATGTTTCACCAGATGGGAAAATTATTCTTAGTTCATCCATCGATAAAACACTTATTTTGTGGGATTATGCTACAGGATTTGAAATTGCCAAATTATCGGGCACTGATTAATGTTTAGTCCCGAAAATAATTTTTTATTTAGTGCCTCATGGGATAAAAAAGTTTGCTTGTCCGATTGGGCAAATTCAACCATTGTAGCAACATACAACGGACATACCAATAGCGTTATGATTGCAAATTAAACCTTTTCTAATAAACAATTTATATTTTAACTTTTCATCTTTTCAACCCACGGCCAAAGAGTGTTGGACAAAGCCCGAAGAGTGATTACTATTGAAGATAGAATGGTGAAAAATGATGAATATTAAAATATTCACCATCTAACTTTTTGCTGACGAACAGAAGGATTAATATTTTTTAACACATTGATTACGTGTACATGGGAAAAAAAATCATATTATTGCATAGTGTTTTAGTAGGATATTTTCCTTACTATTAAAACAAAAAAACCAGCAATGGTCTTGCCGGAACACTAGCCAGTCTCTTTCTGATAGACACATTTAGTAATAAAACCAAAAGCGTTGCAAAAATAAATAAAATAATTGCTTTAAACGTTATTATAAATGTTAAAAGCACGTGTATTTTTCAAGGAAAATTTACTCGAAAAAATTATTAAAATAATATTAATAACTTAAAATAAAAACACATGAAAAAAATAAATGCAATTTTGCTTTTCTTTATCATAACACTTATTAGTTGTCAAAAAGAAGATTATTTTCAAGTAAATAAAGAATCATCAATTCGTCAACCTGATAGTAAGTACGAAATACTTATGGCTCCTAATGATATATACTCAATAGCAACTTGAGCTTATGATATTGGTGACGGCAAAAATGTTTTTGGAGTTCAATGTTACAGAACTGATTTTATAAATCAATGCCCAAAAGTTTTTTCTTGTACTCCGGTTAAAATTGGTGATGATTATATTGAGTTGAAAAAAATAATCGAATTAGGTTTTTCTCAAGCAGATATTGATAAATGGTTAAAAGGGGAAGACATTTTAACTAATGAAAAATGGTTTGTTGAAAGGTTTTATGATTTTTATGTAATACTTTATAATCAAGGATTATCATATCATCCTGATGAAATTCTTAAAAATTATCCCGCAAATTAGTTAGCTCACCAATGTTTTTTGTGTTTTATCCTTTGAGTTGTAATTAGCTCAAAGGATAAAATGCTAATCATTACCGCTTAAATTCTATTCTAAACTACTTAATATCAATAAATAATAATATGATTAACAGAAAATACAAGACAAAATTGCTCATAATACAAATATTACTTCTGTTTGTTTTTTCATGTAAAAATACAAAAGAAATCGATTCTCCAATTATTAAATCTGAAACTATATCAGATTCTATCAAATTGAATGAAGGATATTTTGTTGGATTTAATAAAGGTTTTAGTTTGATTGATATGAAATTTTTTGATAATACTGTTTTTCTATGGGCAATCATCGAAAGAGACGAAAGTTATTTTCTTGATAAATACACATTTGAAGATCCAGATAAGTTGGTAGATGAAAAGCTCTTTTCAAACGAAATGAAATGTATTTTAAAAAACGAAAACTGCGAGAAATTATTTATTATAAATTCAGACTCATTGATAATTTCTACAGATTCTGCGTTTTATTTTTATAGCACTAATAACAATATTATTTTTAAAACAATGAAGTGGAATGATAAGGGTTATTTCACTTCCAGAAATTCTCCTTTTTTCTATGATGATGTAAATAAGATGATTTATAGTGAATTTGGTGATAGAACGGTAGATTACATGGAGGATATCAAAAATAAAAAGAAGATAGTGCGATTTGCACAATACAATATGCAAAATAATAAAATAGAAAAAATTACAGCAAACATCGCTGATTCAAAATATGTTTATAATCCAAACTTGAAATTCCATTTCGTATATGCAAACGACAAGTTAATTAGTAAAGGTAGCTTTCAAGGTGAATTCCAAATATATGATACAAAAAACAAGTCCTATAAAATTATAGAAAAACCATGTTTGAGCAAAAAGATAGATAATGCAAATTATCAAGAAAAAAAATCATTAAGCTACCAATATATCAAGAAGAAATACATGGAAACCTACATCCAGCAAGGATTATGTTATGATTATCAAACAAACAGATTAATTTTGTTGTTGTTAAATCCTGTCCCTGAAAGAGATGAAAATGGATTAAAACCTGATTTTTCTTTTCGCAGTAAAAGTTGCTTTGTCCTTGATAATGAATGTAATACGCTGGGGTTAATTGAAACAAAAGTGGATTCCTTTATTCCGAAATTTTGTTTTACTTTTAATGGGAAAATATATTTATTAAGCTCGACTAATAATGTGATTAAACTTTATATAATAGACTATGAATTGGAATAAATTATTTTTTTTAATAGCTATTTGCCTATTTACAATATTTAGTATATCCTGTAGTCAAAAATATCCAGATGAAGATTTAATTATCAGGTATACTGTTGAAAACAGCAATAAATTTGATAGCAACAATGAATTCTCAATTATTGTTATGCGAACACCAGTTTTGTCGTGTGCTGCGGGTTTGCAAAAATATAATTATACTCATGTGTTAGAAAACTCAAAACAGAATTTCGAACCTCCACTATATATGCTCTATGATTTTGAATTAATCCTTTACGATATTGACTCATCCTTATATGAAAATATTACTCAAATTAAAGAATCGTCTTTTGTATTAGATAGTTATGCATATCCTTATACTCCTACGACATTTCAAATAAAAAGTAAAAAAATAGTAAAATGGAAAGAATTTTCAAATTAGGTTAATGTTAATTCGTATTGGCTCAAAAAAAAATGCAAAATAAATTGTCTATACTCGAATTATTTCACGAAAAAAATCATTAATAAAATAATTGTAGCCTTTTCCTTTCTGCTAATGCTCAAATAATTGCTCAATTTTTTTGGTTGCATCTCTCCTGAAATAAGTAAAGCTTGAACAGGTATGTTTGGAGTTTTTAAAAACTTTTTGAGAAAATTAATTTCCTCAAATTTCCTCAAATTTTGTATGTTTGTACCATAAATTTATTTATGCTTTCAACCTACTTAAATATTCTCGGGATTTCGCAAAATGTTACCGAAGCCGAACTCAAAAAAGCATATCGCGAAAAAGCTAAAATATACCATCCCGATGTAAATAAAAGTCCGGACGCCAACGAAAAGTTTGTTCTTCTTACCGAAGCCTACGAATATATGCTTTCGGCAATGAACTCGCCAAGAGTGAAAAATGCTCGTACTAACGCCACATCGTGGAATGAAGATGCTCGTGAACAAGCACGTGAACAAGCACGAAGGTCAGCTCAAATGAAATATAATGAGTTTTTAAATTCAGAATATTACAAAACACTAACGGAAACTTTAAAATTTGCAGATTTTTTGTTGTTTGTTTTTGTAATTATTGTTTTTGGCTATTTAATTTTCAAAAGCTTTGATCAGGAAAATTTGACGGGTAGTATAATACTTGGAATATTTACAAGTATCATAATTTTTGGCTATTTTAGGTCGCTATTAAATGGTCCAAAATTAAATATTTCTTCTGTCCGAAGATCCTCAAAAATTTTAATTAATTCCTTTCCTGTAAAGGTAATTTTGATTATTTTACTCAATTTAGTGTTATTATTTAAATATACTTTTAGGGCGGTTGTCCCCGATATAGCACTAATAATTCTTTTTATAATAAGCACAATCATTGTTTTTATTTTTACGCTTCTTAAAGGTTCCGTGTTTGAGCGGTATAAAAAATTATTTATTTTTGGTATTTCACCAACCTTAGTTGGCTTATTTTTTTATTTAAACACTTTGTTGCCAAAAAATCAAACCGAAGAAATCCATTTTTTTAAATTTTTTGTCGAAACCCAGCAAAAAGGATTTACAAATAGTCCTTCTAGTACATTGGTTGAGTTTGAAAATGATGCTTATAAAAACTGCAAAACTATTCGATTTTTTAGAGATTATGATAAAATAGTACAATCAACTGGTGTAAGGTATGTTATTTCGACTGGAGTTTTTGGAATTCGATATTTAGAATCGTATAGTTTTATTTCGCATGAAGAGTTTTACCAAATGAAAAAACAATAGATGCCTTCTAAAAATTGCTTTTTCATCGTTGCTTTTCAATTTTGAAATTATCATCCCGATTAATATTTTGTTAAATTTCAACGCCTTTCATCTTTACGCTTAGTGTCTAAAATAGTGTTGTAAACTTACAAAATCTTAATCGGGACTGCGAAAAATCTTAATCGCCTCAAAAAATCTAATTTTTAGAAGCCCCAACTAATTAGTGGTTGTCTGAAAAGTCCGATAAATTCGTTGAATGAGTAAAAAAGAAGTTGGCGTTTTCTTGCAAACACAATTAATTATCCAACGAGGAAGCAAACAACGAATCAATAACTTTAGCATTCTTTGTCATAATCAATTATCGTTTTAGCTTTAAAGTAGGAGTTAATTCACCTGTTTGAACCGTCCATTCAAAATCCATTAATGTGAATTTTTTAATTTGCTCGGTTTCTCCAAAAAAGCTATTGTATTTGGCAACCTCTTTTTTATAACGTTTTAAAACTTCTGGGTTTTTAACCATTTCGCCGTTTGTGGTATATTCAATTCCTTTGCGAGTGCACCAGTTTCGTAAATCGATAAAATCAGGAACAATGATAGCTGCTGCATATTTTTGATTTTCCCCAACCACCATCATTGCATCAATAAAGGGCGATTCGCAAAATTTAGTTTCAAGTATAGTAGGAACTATATATTTACCAAAAGCTGTTTTGAACATCTCTTTTTTACGTCCAGTAATTTTTAAATGACCTTCGGGTTCAATTTGTCCTAAGTCGCCCGTATGAAACCACCCATCTTTGTCAATTACTTCTTTTGTTAAAGCCTCATCTTTATAATATCCTTTCATAACGCTAGGTCCTTTGCATAAAATTTCACCATCTTCTGCAATTTTAACCTCCACATTCGACAATGGAAAACCTACTGTTCCAAACTTACAACCATTTTTAAACAAGCTATTTACCGCAATTACAGGAGATGTTTCCGTTAATCCATATCCTTCCAAAATTGGCATTTCGGCTGCCCAAAACACACGAGCAAGACGCGGTTGTAATGCAGCTCCTCCCGAAACAAACATGTGAATATTGCCTCCCATTGCTGTTTTCCATTTACTTAACACTAATTTTCGAGCAAGTTGAAGTTTTTTATTATACCACCAACCCCTTTCCACATTTATTTCAAAATCTAAAGCCATTTTATTTGCCCAAAAAAATATTCTCTTTTTAATACCTTTTTGTTTTCGACCAGCCATGATGATTTTATCGTAAACTTTTTCAATTAATCTCGGAACCGTTGAAACAAAATGCGGTTGAATTTCTTTAATATTATCGGCTATTGTAGCCATACTTTCGGCATAATAAATTGAAAAACCCAGATATTGCCAAGTGTAAATTATCATTCGTTCATAAACATGGCAAAGTGGCAAATAGCTTAAAGCCCGACTATCGTGCCCTAATTGAGGAATTGGAGCAATCGAAAACATATTGCTTAAAATATTTAGATGAGAAAGCATTACTCCTTTGGGATTTCCAGTAGTTCCTGATGTATATATTATGGTTGCAACATCGTCAGGCAATATACTTTCCTTTATTGAACCTAAATATTTTTCGCTATGGTTTGCTTTTCCTAGTTCAATTATTTCACTTAAATGTTTGTGTCCTCGAAGGTTTTTAAAGGTATAAACCATCTCCTTTTCATTCAAGCTAGGAATATCTGGTAAAATATGTTCAATTTTACGCAAAAGCTCCCAACCAGCCACAAAAACCATCTTAACTTCAGCATGATTTAAAATAAATTTATAATCCGACTCACTAATGTTGGGATAAATTGGAACGTGAATGGCC
>JBBQWB010000114.1:0-9195 GCA_038210985.1 Bacteroidales bacterium | reverse complement strand
CTGGTGATTATCAAAAAGCTATTAGTTTATTCAGCGGTCGTACTTGCGATTATAATGTTGCATTAGTTCAAGTATTAACTCAAAATACTAGTGGTGCTAATTCAGCTCTTGATTGCATGAAAAACAAAACTGCTGCTTCTTATTACTTAAAAGCTGTTACAGCTGCTCGTTCGGCAAACAAATCAGCAATGGTTGAAAACTTGAAAAAAGCATGTCAAATGGATGCATCATTCAAATCTCAAGCTAAAGACGACAGAGAATTTCTTAAATTCTTTACCGATAGCGAATTTTTAGATGCAATTAGATAATAATGAATATTTTATTCAAAAAAAGAGAGTCAAGTTTTGACTCTCTTTTTTGTTATTAGATAAAGCATCATTTTTCAAAATATCGGATTTCTTTATCAAAATTTAGAATTGAAAAATCTTTTTTCAACTTTTCAATCCGTTTTATCATTGTTTCACAAAGTTTTTTGTGACCTAAACTATCTTCAAAAAACACGCGATGTTCTGATGTTTTCACAATTTTATCAATTTCATCCGAAAGCTCTTGAGTTGACTCATCAAAATAGGTTTTTTGGAAAATATCAAAAATATAATTCACAGCTTGTTCGTTCGGATGAATCATATCTTCGGAATAAAAGCGATAATCTCGCAAATCATCCATCATTATTTCATAAGCTGGAAAATATAAAACATTTTGAAAAGCAAGTTGTAATTTACTACATAACAAAATCAACATGGATTTACTTATTTGATTTTCAACAAATCCATCGGATAAATATCTAACTGGACTAACCGTTAAAACAATCCTCAATTTTGGATTTATTTGCTTCAAATGGTCAAATAGGATTTTGTAACTTTCAAAAGTTTTATCAAAATCAAATATTTTTTTATCAAATGCCGACGATGGATATTTATGGCAATTTGAAACCAACTTTTGAGACTCCTTTAGTTGATACAAATGAGCCGATCCAAATGTAATAAACAAGATGTCAGCATCGCAAATTCTCTCTTTACCTAATTTGAAAGCTTCATTTATTTTATTTAGACATTCGATTTTATTTGTCGAAGAAAAATCACTATGATAATCGAAACTATGCCAAATTCCATTTTTTTCCGATATTTCATCCATCGTATATTTCTCTCCACTTAATAATCGTGAAATTGAATAATAAATACTGTCGGGATTAAATAAAATTCCGAAGGGATTAATACAAGCATTAAATTTTAACCGATTTAATTTAAACCCAATATTTTCGGTAAAACAAGAACCAATAAATAGCAATGAATGTGTGTGAGAAATATTGAAATTGGAAGGCTGGATTTTAAATTCGGTGCGAAAATTTGACATTGTTTTTTATTACAAACCTACAAAAATTCTTGAAATTAAAGTAAAAAACAAATATAATCGAGTATGTTAATTAACTTTGCTTAATGAAAAACACGAGTGGTATTTATATTCACATTCCTTTTTGTCATTCGAAATGTAATTATTGTAACTTTTATTCCTTAGTTAGCGATCGTTTATTGAATGAATTTACTTCGGCTTTACACAAAGAAATAATAAATAGAAAAGATGAAATAAAAACAAACATTTCTACCATTTATTTTGGTGGAGGAACGCCCTCATTGCTCCCTGCAGAATGGTTTGACAATCTTTTTGAATTATTGAATAAACACTTTTCATTTGCAAACAACATAGAAAAAACCATAGAAACAAATCCCGACGATTTAAATCCAAACTATTTAAAAAATATTTCGATTTATTTTAACAGATTAAGCATTGGCATTCAATCTTTTAACGACGAGAAATTAAAATATTTAAACCGAAAGCACACTTCTCAAACTGCTAAAAACTCCATTAAAAACGCACAAAATGCTGGATTTTCAAACATTTCGGTAGATTTAATTTATGGAGTTCCAGCTGGTTTATCCTCCTCTTTTAAATCCGAAATAGACAACTATTTACTTCTCGACGTACCACATATTTCTGCGTATTCGCTTACCGTTGAGGAAAAAACAAAATTATTTGTAGATATTGAAAAACACAAGATAAATCCAACTTCCGAAAAACAATCGATATCTGAGTATTTAGAATTGATGGAAACTTTATCTAAATCGGGATTTGTGCAATACGAAATATCGAATTTTGCAAAAAAAGGAATGGAGTCGAAACATAATTCGTCCTACTGGGAAGAAACTCCTTACCTCGGACTTGGACCTGCTGCTCACTCCTATGATGGCTTGAAACGCCGTTGGAATTTATCCTCTATTTCTAAATATATTCAAGGTGTTGAAAATAATTCAATTTATTTTGAAGAGGAAATTCTTAGTGAAACCGACAAGCTAAACGAATATATAATGACTGGTTTGAGAACTCATAAAGGAATGGATTTAAATATTATTGAAAACAGATGGGGATTGATTCAAAAAAATAGAATTGAAAAAGAATTGCTCAAAATGGATTCTAATTTCTTTATTAAAAATACGAAAAACTTAATTTTAAGCAATAATGGAAAACTTTTTGCCGACAGAATTGCCTCCGATTTATTTTACTGATTTGCTTCAAATACCGTATGACATGCCAATACTCCTGCAGTTTCGGTTCTAAATCGAGAATTTCCCAAGCTAATTGGAACAAATCCTTTTTGAATACTATCCTTTACTTCGGATTCGGAAAAATCTCCTTCGGGGCCTATTAAAAGAACAATATCTTTATTTTTTAGGATGCTGTTTTTTAGCAATACTTGCTTATCTGTTTCGCACCAAGCAATAAATTTATGTTCAAAATTAAAATCGATATTTAAAAAATCATTCAGTTTTAATGGCGAATGAATTTTAGGAAGCACCGTTTTAAGCGATTGTTTCATTGCCGAAACCGCAATTCTGTTCAATCTATCTATTTTAATTCCAGACTTTTCGGTATGTTCACAAATTATTGGAAAAACCTCATCCACTCCTATTTCGGTGGCTTTTTCGATAAACCATTCAAATCTATCCGGATTTTTTAAAGGCGAAATGGCTACAATAAGTTTGTACTTTTTAAAAAATGGAAAATCAACTTCCTTATTTACTTCGAGCATACAACGATTCATGTCCTCATTCATCAAAACTGCTTCAAAAAGCTGTCCCTCACCATTTGTAATATGAATTGTATCCTCTGTTTTTTTTCGTAATGATTTAACACAATGCTTTGACTCATCTTTGTCGAGATAAACAATTGCATTTAAAGTTGCATTTTCGGAAAAAAAGAATTGCATAAAAATAAATTATTTGTGCGAATTTAGCACATTTTTTTAATTTATGTTCTACAATTTAATAAACTCAACCCTGCGGTTTTTTGCTTTACCCTCGGATGTTGTATTTGGAGAAATTGCTTCCGTTTGTCCTTTTCCATCCGTTTCAATTCGTGAAGCATCAATTTTAAAATCATTAACTAATGAATTTTTAACCGAAATCGCTCGTTTTTTCGATAAATCGAGGTTTGAAGGAGCATTTCCATCGCTGTCGGTATGTCCAATAACTTTTACTCTAACCGTTGGATTTTCGGTTAAAACCTTAGCAATATCTGCTAATGTACCGTAAGACTCGGGTTTAACTATGTCTTTTCCGGAATCAAATGTAATTCCATAAGTTATCAACTTTCCTTCGGTAATTAATTTACTTCGAGTATCTGGTGATGCTGTAGTGAATTTTACATTTTTTATCATTGGAACTCCATTGCAACCCCATGTTGATATTCTAAAACGAGTAAATTTTGTTTGAGGATAATATATAACAGATGGTAAATCAATCACTTTTTTTCCTCCAAAATAAACACGTAATCTTGATTTTTGGAACCAAATAATAACATGATTAACTTCGTTAATTTTCGGCAACACATTACTTCCTTCACCATCACGAGTTGTTTGAGCACCATCTGCATAACCGCGAGCTTGCCAACTTGAATTACTTAAGGCGACATGCAGTCCATTGTTCCCTGGATAAAGACCATCATCCACAAACTCACCAGTTCCATCATAAAAAGTCATTTGAAAAGCACCATAATCATAATTTTCATCTGCTTTTTTTTCATCTATTAATGGAACAAAATCCATTTCAAAAATAAAATTCTCAGGCAACTTAAAATCTTTTTCAATTACTACCACCATTTCTGGCTGAATCATTTGAAACCATTTTCCAGGAAATAAATTATTGGTTCTAACTTCACCACTTCCATTACCAGACCATAAAGCAGGATAATCACCAATATTAACTTGCTCAAAATCATCAAAATACAAAATTTGATCACCAGGAACAAAGTCGTATTTTGTATAACTTTCAAACTTCGGTTTGTCTTCGGGTTTTGTTTTAGTTTCGGTAGTTGTTGTATTAGTTTCGGTGGTTTCGGTAGTTTTTGTTTCTTCGGTTTTCTCTTTTTTATCTTTCTTTTTAAAGATACTTCCTACTCCATCTTCTATTTTATCTAATCCTTTTTCTATTCCCTCATCGGTTCGAGTTTCAATACGTTGATTGGTTTTGTCCTTAACCTTAGATTTAATGTCTATTTGCGAATAGTTTATACCCATCATTAACATCAATCCCATAAATAAAAAGATTGTTTTTTTCATTTTTTTGTATTTTTATTTTACAAAAATATAAAAATATATTCTACGTTAAATGGAAATTAACAAAACATGCAATATTTTTTTTATTTGTTCTTTTTAAGGCGTTAAAATTCTCGAAAATAAAAATAAAATTTGCAACTTATCTCTACTATAATCGTTTATAAAAATTGGAGGTCAAGCAAATGGAAAATTTCAGTTTTTATAATCCCACAAAAATACTTTTTGGCAAAGGAGTTATTTCTGAATTGGGATTATCCCTAAAAAAATATGGGAAAAAGGTATTGTTCGTATATGGACAAGGTTCCATTAAACAAAACGGCATTTATCAGCAAGTAGTTTCAGAATTAAATCAAAATAAAATTGAATTTGTAGAGTTTAGTGGAATTCGTCCAAATCCAATAATTGAAGATGTATATGAAGCAATAACTTTAGGAAAATTGGAAAAGGTTGATGTAATATTAGCAGTTGGTGGAGGTAGTGTTATTGACAGTGCTAAAATGATTGCTTCCGGAATTCCAGTAACAGAAGATGTTTGGAACTATTTTACAGAAACATCAACACCCTCGAAAACGCTTCCTTTACTCACGATTTTAACCCTTGCAGCAACAGGTAGCGAAATGAACTCCTTTGCAGTTATTCAAAACAATAATACACTTCAGAAAATAGGTTTTGGGCATCCACTTTTATTTCCCAAGGAATCATTCCTAGACCCAGAATATACTTTTTCCGTTTCTAAACATCAAACAGCATGTGGCATTGCAGATATCATTGCACATTGCCTAGAATACTGGTTTGGCAATGGCAGTTCGCCATTAATTGATGCATTTATAATTTCCATCATCCATGAAATAAAAGAAATATCCATTCCCTTGCTAAATGATTTGAAAAATTATGACCTTCGATCACGAATGTTATTAGCCTCCACCTTATCCTTAAATGGCGTAACTTCTATGGGAAAAACTTCGGCTGATTGGGGTGCTCACAATATTGGACATTCTCTTTCGGTCATGTACGATATTTCACATGGAGAATCTCTTTCAATTGTTTATCCAGCTTGGCTTAAAACAATTCCCAAACAAAATGATGAAAGACTAATTTTATTTTCAAAGTACTTGTTTATAGCACCTACCATAGAAGAATCTATATCCTCTTTTGAAACATTTTTAAAAGATATTGGTTTATCAATAAACTTATCTCAATTAGACTTGCTTTCTGAAGAAAAACCAAACATAATACACCGGCTTATTATCAACAATACGAATGGATTAAAGTATGAAATTAATAACGAAGATATAACAAATATTACATGTAAAATGTTGTAAAAATGACAAATGATGTGTTTTTTTAACTATTTTTGTTGTCTAGTAAATTTAATAGAGGCAACTTTGCATTTAAAACCTTTGTCTTTTATTCGTAATGTTCAAAAATTTTAATATTGTAATATTTAGTAGTCATAACATATGAAAACATCTTTTTTAAAACTAATTTCAACTGCCCTATTTTTAGTTATTTGGCAATTTGCATTTTCACAGCAAGGTGGTCCAACTTGTGGAGGTGCTGCACCTTTTTGCTCGGATGATCCAACATATTCGTTTCCAGCAGGTGTTAATTCGGGAAGTTTCGGATCAAGCATTGGCTGTTTAGGTTCTACGCCCAACCCAGCTTGGTATTATTTACAAGTTGACCAACCTGGCAGAATAAATATTCACATGTGGACTTCTCCATCTCGCGATTTAGATTTTGCATGTTGGGGTCCATTTACAGCATCTAGCTTTGCGGCTCTTCAAGCTTCGGGTGTTTGCAGTCAGCTTCTTCTAAATTGCAGTAGTTGCTCTTCTCACGGACCTAGTTCTGGTGCAAATCCCTCTAACTTAGGAGGATATCCTGTTGGCAATATGACAGATTGTAGCTACGCTTCTGACCCCATCGAATATGTTCATATTCCAAATGCACAAACAGGTCAATGGTATATTTTATTAATTACAAATTATTCAAACCAAGCTTGTCAAATTAACTTCCAAAGCCATACCACAAGTGTTGGCTCAACTAACTGTGCTATTGTTCGTCCTTTCCACGGCGATACCGTTTGCGTTGGCGAAACTGCCGTTTTAACAGTCGAAAATCCTATTGCTGGTGCGAATTATACATTTGAAGGTCCTGCTGGATTTTATCAATATGGCCCAACACCTTCAGTTACAATAACAAATACTCAACCTAATCAAGCTGGCACTTATACCATGGTTCTTCACCCACCAACAGGTCAAACTGGTGCGGCTGTAAGTGCTACTTTAGTTGTTAGCCCTAAACCAAACGTTACTATTACTGCCAATGATGTTTGTCCAAATCAAAACTCAACCCTTACTGGTGCAGGTGCTGCCACTTACAATTGGAGTTCTGGAAATACTGGAAATCCTATTACAGTTACCCCTACCATTACTACAACATATACTGTTACTGGAACTTCAGCTCAAGGCTGTACAAATACGGCATCCGTTACAGTTAGTGTTTACGAAAATCCAGTTGTTACCATTAATCCTTCTATGATTTGTTCGGGACAACAAGCGATAGTATCTTCTCCAACTGGAGCTACTTATCATTGGTGTTGTAGTTTGGGTGATACTGCAATAATAAATCCTGTGGTTACTCAAACCGAAGTATATACAATTACAGTTACCGATTTACATGGATGTTTTACGATAGACACCGTTGTTGTTAATCCAGATGCTATAATTGAAGCTATTGGTGATGCTATCTGTACTGGTGAAGTAGCTCAAATTTCTGCTACTGGAGGAACTTACTACACTTGGAATAATGGAATGCAAACTGCTACAATTAGTATAAATCCAACATTTACTACTTCCTACAGTGTTACTGGAACAAATCAATATGGTTGCTCAGGTATTAACACTACTACAGTTGAAGTATATCCTAAACCAGTTGCTGATTTCACTGTACAATCGGATATTGTTACACTAGACAATCCTGATTTAGCATTCCAAGATGCCTCCACTAATGCTACATCTTGGTATTGGAATTTTGGCGAATTTTTATCACCGTCTAATACCTCCATCGTTCAAAACCCAATACATACATACTCCGCTGTTGGAAAATATACAACTTGGTTAATTGTTACATCAGATTACGGGTGTATAGATTCTACCAGTATAGTTATTCAAGTCGAAAGTCCTTATTCTTTTTATATTCCTAATGCCTTCTCTCCTGATAAAGATGGTTTGAATGAAGTGTTTAAACCTGTTGGACGCGGCTTAGACCCAAGTAATTTCACTATGATGATATTTGACAGATGGGGACAGATTATATTTATTTCTCACAATTCATCTGCTTATTGGGATGGATATTTAGATTCTGGCATAAAAGCTCCCCATGGTATCTATGTTTACCGCTTCTTCCTTATAGACCTAGAAGGTATTCCACATGAATACACAGGCAATTTTACTATTATAAGATAATGTACTATTAATAAAAAGAGGTGGGTTTTTCACCTCTTTTTATTTTTGGTTACTTCTAAAAATTGCTTTTTCATCGCTGCTTTTCAATTTTGAAATCCTAATCCCGATTAATATTTTGTTGAATTTCAACGCCTTTCATCTTTATGCTTAGTGTCTAAAATAGCGTTGAAAACTTACAAAATCTAAATCGGGACTGCGAAAAATCTTAATCGCCTCGAAAAATCTAATTTTTAGAAGCCCCCTTTTATGAATTTCACAGCGTTTCGTTAACAATGATGGAATTTTATAATCCGATTAGCTTTTTGCTGATTCGGATTGCAAATCCGAACCAAATCTGAATACCGTATGCTAATATGCTTTAGTCCAATTATCTCAAATTTAATTCAGTAATTTATATTACGCATCGAGCATAAATCCCGCTATGCGAGGACATGCCATACTAAATTTCAAATTATCCGTTGGACTAATTTGAAATAAGTATTGGTATTATAAATAGTGTCAGCAAGAAAACTCAGTGTTTGACTCCGATTTAGTGTTGATTTTTAGAATCGAGGGTTAAAAATCAAAAAACATCAAATTCGAGGACTGCCTGACGTCAGACAGATTTAGCGAGTTTTGAATTAGATTTTTTAAGTTTTTTCATAAAAAACCAACAAAATCTTTATCGGAATGACGAGAAAACTTGACGAAAAGAAGGCTGTTATCGGACTTTATAGAAAAACACTAAACTAAAAAAAATGATTTTAACAATCAGACAACTTAACTCTATTAGATTTTGTCTTAATTTCGTTGACTATCATTTTTTAAACTTTTCAAATTAATGTTATGATGAAATTGTATCCTAAAATCATTTTTATACTGCTGTTTGTTTCGTCAAGTACAGTAGTGTTTTCACAACAAGGTGGTCCAACTTGTGCTGGTGCTGCTCCTTTTTGCTCGGATGATCCAACATATTCGTTTCCAGCAGGTGTTGGTACGGGAAGTTTCGGATCAAGCATTGGCTGTTTAGGTTCTACGCCCAACCCAGCTTGGTATTATTTACAAGTTGACCAACCTGGCAGAATAAATATTCACATGTGGACTTCTCCATCTCGCGATTTAGATTTTGCATGTTGG
>JBBQWB010000113.1:0-9279 GCA_038210985.1 Bacteroidales bacterium | reverse complement strand
GAAAAAATGGAGATGCTTCAAACTGTGCATCCTGGCCCCCAATATGCACATATGCAGGCATGGACAGCTTATTATATATGCGATATATGCAAATGGCTGACACGAACAATGCCGTTGTTTCGCCTGTTGGGGCTGTGTGGAAATACATCCGACAAAACTATCCACTCATTGAATTATATCAATCCTACGAAAGTCATCCTTCCCTTGCAGGCTCGTATGCAGCCGCTTGCTGCTTTTACACCTGTATATTTCGGAAAAACCCCACATTGATTACCAACGATTGCACACTGCCAGCAGCCGATGCCGCTAAAATCAGAGCAGCCGTAAAAACCATTGTATTCGATAATTTATTAAACTGGCACATTGGCGAATACGACCCAATTGCGGATTTCAGTTTCGTTACTTCAAATAATAACCTATTTACTTTTACCAACCTCTCTGGTAATGCAACGTCGTATCAATGGAACTTTGGAGACGGAGATACTTCCACTGCAACAAACCCTGTTCACACTTACGCAATGGGTGGAAATTATAACGTAACTTTAATTGCTAATCACTGTGATTTTTCCAACACAATTTCACATTCTGTAAGTTTAATTACAAGCAGTAACGAAAATCATTCTATGTCAAACAACATTCAATTTTATCCAAATCCAGTTTCCAATCAGATAACAATTAACTTAGATAAAGTGGATGGAATTTATGTGGTTAATTCTATCGGTAAAGCCTGTAACCCTTCTTATGCTTCAAATGGAACAAGCACATCCATCGACTTTTCAGACTTTGCAACTGGAATATATTTTATTATTATTTCGACAAATGGCAAATTATGGACTCAAAAAATGATAAAGAACTAAGCTGATTTTTGATACAGCAATACTTTGGAAATAAATAAATTCGAATTAAAAAAAGCCAAGTACAGTACCCTCAAAAAAAAAGGGCGAATTTGAAAAATCAAAATGAGTAAGAAAAATTAAATCAAAATAAATGGCAACACATATTTATTCAGGAAAGCACACCAATAGTGGCGATATTATGTACACTTGGGATGGACAACATCTGTACAAAGGTCGATACAATAACAGAGGCGATATTCTTTATACTTTTGACGGAAAACACATTTATCAAGGACGTTACGCAAATAGTGGCGATATTATGTACACTTGGGATGGACAACATTTGTACAAGGGTCGATACAATAACAGCGGCGATATTCTTTATACTTTTGACGGAAAACACATTTATCAAGGGCGTTATGCAAATAGTGGAGATATTATTTTCACATTTGTTGGAGAGCATTTATATAAAGGACGTTACGCTAATTCTGGGGATATTATTATGACTTTTGATGGACAAATACCATTATGTTTTTTTGCAGTACTTTAGTTTAATACTTGCAAAAAATATCTGTATTTGACGGACACTATTTAATTATACTATCCACCACTTTCCTAGCGGCATATTTATGCATCATCATACTCATTGCTTTTAGGCGTACGTAGCTTTCGTGGAGCCAATGATAGCTATCTTTAGAGTCGATAAACGAAGAATCCTTAATCAAAAACCACCATTCTCCATTTTTAATTTTATACCCTACCACGTGCCAGCAATGATCGTTTGTAGTACTTCCATTTGATTGATTCACAGCTCTTAACGAATCAATGGACTCCAAATTCACAGAATATATAATTTTGCTTTCACCATCTTTTTGATACTCTTTTTCGCTAACATCGCCACATAAGGCAACCGTATAGCCATTTGTTAAAGCCTCGCACAAAGCTTCCATAAATTTAGCCATTGGCAAATTAAAATAATCCGCCGAATTCCACCAATTGTCAGGTTCGACCAATTCTCCACGTTCGTTAAACGTTTTTGTGCTGGTTGACATAAACGAAAAATAATCGTTTGGATTAAATTTCACAATTTCCTTAAAATACGAAACCGGTGTGTAAGTTACCCCTTTCCAATTAAAAGAATCGGGTGGAACACCCATTGTTTGTTGGAGAATACTTTTAATCTTTTTAGAATCAAATTTCAATTTTCTGGATTGTTTGGCTACTTCCTTCTGATATTTATCATACATTTTGTCGTAATTGTACCAATAATATACATTTTTAGTTCCGATAAAAGCGTCAAAAGGCACTGCTCCTATTTTTTTAATTCGTTCGGCAACAGAATTTAACTCCGAGCCAATTGGAGGCTCCACTCCTTTTTTGGTCGTGCAATACATCATTGCTTTATCCACAAAGTCCCAATATGCAAACCATTGTTCCGACAAATTAATAGATTCATGATACATTCGATAATGCTCGGCTTCGATAAATGAAGTTGCAGCAAAACTCCAGCACGACGATGAATAAGCTTGTGATAATGGCGGAATATGCTCAAAAAGAACCGTAGTATCCCTTAATGTTTCATTTTTTTGAGCAAAAGATAAAATACTGCATATCCATATAAAACCAAATGAAAAAAGGATAATTATATAATTTCGCATTTTTTTCTCAAATGTAGCTATTTAATTTTAAAATTATTGTTGTACGATAAAAATTTTGACATCTTTCGTAAAATATTGAATAACAAATTAACAGGTAAAATGTAGAAAAACAAGGTCTATTTTTGCAAATTTTAAAAAGATGGACTTCCCTCAATTTACTGCCCCTGCTTGTTCGACATTTCGACTAGGCTCAATGCACCACTTCGCTCACTACATCACCTCAAGAGTGTAAATTACTGAAAATTAATTCATCCTTTAGGATTGAGGTAAAAATTGATTGAAGTAATTTATACCCAAAAAGAAATTTATTTTTTTATATCAAACAATAATGTTTTAAAATAGATATTTTTCAAATCAAAATAGATATCTTTACAATCAAAAATTTGTATGAGTTTTATTGTTTATAAGGCATCGGCTGGTTCTGGCAAAACCTTTAATTTGGCTAAAGAGTACTTAAAAATTGTACTACAAAATCCAGATGATTTTAAACACATTTTAGCCATTACCTTCACCAACAAGGCTGCCAATGAAATGAAAACCCGTATCCTCGACTATTTGCATGGAATTTCATCCTCCAGTCCCGATGGAAAAGGAATAAAAGATTTACTCCCCTTGCTTATTACCGAAACTGGATTAAGCGAAAATGAAATTAAGGTACGAAGCGGAATGGTACTTCGTAAAATTTTGTATCGTTATGCCGATTTTTCGATTATGACCATTGATAAATTTTTTCAAAAGATAATACGCTCATTTTCATACGATTTAAACATTCCAATAAACTACCGACTTGAGATTAACATCGATGATATGGTAGAACAAATTGTGGATAATTTAATTGATTTAGTTGGCGAAAACCAAGAAATTGGAGAAATTTTAATCCAATACATCAACAAACTTACCCAAGATAATAAAAGCTGGCATATTGAAAAAAACCTTGTTGATTTTTCAAAAGAAATTTTCAAAGAAAAGGCTTATTTTAATTTAAAATCGCTTAAAGATTTTGAAATAAATGATTTTATTAAAACAATTAATGATTTAAAAATAGGTTTAAATAAGATAAGCAAAGATATTGAATCACAGGCTAAAACATCTTGTAATTTAATTGAATCAATTCACCTTGACAGAAATGATTTTTCATATAAACAAAACGGAGTAGGACAATGGTTTTATAATGTTTTAGATGGCAATTATTCGGTTAATTCGTATGCAACAAAAGCTATTTATGAAGAATCATGGTTTCCAAAAAACAAAGAACCAGATAGTTTTGCACAAATTAAACTACAACTATCTGAACTTGGAATAAACATCGTTAAAAGAATAAGAGAACATAACGACCTAAGCATTATTTTTTCGGGGATATATGGGGTTGCATTGGTAAATCAAATAAAAAATGTGATTCAAAAAGTAAAAGACCAAGAAGGCATGTTTTTTCTATCCGAAACTAATTTTACGCTTTCCGATGTTATTAAAAATCAGCCAACTCCATTTGTGTACGAGCGAATTGGCGAAAAATATCACCACTATTTTATCGATGAATTTCAGGACACATCCAAGCTTCAATGGAGCAATATGGTTCCTTTAATTATTGAAGCCATATCGAGTTTACACGATGGCAAAAGTGGCTCTGCAATTCTATTTGGAGATGCCAAACAATCCATTTACCGTTTCAGAGATGCCGATTTTTCACAATTTGTTCAACTTCCAAAAATAGATATCGAGGGAGATGAATTTCACAAAAAATCTATCGAACAAATCCTTTCAAGTGCTTATAAACCACTAAATTTATCGTATAATTACAGAACAAAAGCACAGGTGGTAGAATTTAATAATCAACTGTTTGAACTTGCAAAAGAGTACATTCCAAATTACGCACACTTATACGAAAACCATTCGCAAAGCACGGTTGGAAACAGCGATGAAGGCTTTGTTGAAATTAATCTTTTAGATAAATCCAACGACGAAATCGTATATTTAGACGAAGTCAATCAACGCATTTTAAGCATTATACATGACCTAATTGCTGCAAACTACGAGTACAAAGATATTGCAATATTAGGAAGAGATAAAAATAACTTGCGAAAAATTGCCACTTTTTTAATCTCAAATAGTGTCCGCGTGATTTCATCCGATTCGCTACAACTAGATACATCCGCAGATGTCCGTTTGTTAAAACAGATGATACATTATTTTAAATCAAACAACGACGAACTAAATAACGCAAGCATTATACGCTATCTGTGCGATTTAAACCCAAAATTTAAGTTTGCCGAATTAATTTCTGCAAGTAAACAAACCGAAACGATGCAGCGATTTTTTGCAAGCTTAGGATATACTATCGATTTTAAGGTATGCTTCGATTTGAATATCTATGATTTAAGTGAAGAAATGATTAGAATATTCTTCAAAAATAAAATTGCAGATTCATATATTATGGGATTTTTAGATATCATCCACAAATATCATTTAGATCAAAAATCAGAAAGCGAATTTTCGACATGGTGGGAAGACGAGAAAGACAATTACTCGATTGCCCTACCCGAAGGTATTGATGGCGTTAAAATACTCACTGTGCATGCTGCAAAAGGGCTAGAATACCCTATTGTAATTATTCCAAACTTTAAACAAAAAATACATCCGTCCACTATTTGGGTAAAAACCAATGAAATAAACGAAGATGCTTTGCCTTTTTACAATCTGCCCACCGCCCGAGTTAAAGTAATTAATAGTGATAGTGAAAATCCCGATTTAGTTAGTTGCTTTGATAGTGATTTTAAAAATGAATCGCAATTGCAAGACATTGACCAATTAAACATTTCATACGTTGCTCTAACACGGGCTATCGACCGCCTGTATATTCTATCCGAAAGACCTTCGGATAGCTCATTAAAGAAGCCAAACTATGATTTTTCGAAGTTATTGCATAATTACACAAACCTTCACCCTGATTATCAAACACAAATCGATGATGATAGTTTTTCACATTATCAAATTGGGACACCCATATCGAAAAAAATCAAAGCTTTAAAACAATCTAGTAGCATGGTTTTTTTACATAACAATGTTTCCACCCAGTGGTATAACAGTAAAAACTTTAGCTACAATCAACCCGAAACCGAAGCAATGGAATGGGGAAATATTTTCCATTACGCCATACAATTTGTTTTATCGATTAGCGATATTGAAAATGCTTTAATAAAAACAAAACAGCATTTTAATTTATCGGAAGAAAAGATTGTTTTAGTTAAACTTTTAATTGAATCAACGTGCAATAATATACTGATAAGCAAATATTTCACAAATAATAATAAAGTATTAAACGAACGTTCAATTGTCGATTCAAACGGCGATATTTTTCGTCCCGACCGAATAATTTTGCAAGATAATATTGCCATTGTTTTAGATTTTAAAACAGGAATTGCAAAAGAGATTCACCAAGAACAAATTTATAAATACAAAAATTTAATAACCGAAATTGGATTCGAAAAGGTAAAATCATTTGTAGTTTACGTGCAACTTGAAAAAGTGGAAGTAGTTGAATATCAGTGATTTTTTGAAATAGAACTGAAAAACCTCCGTAATAAAAATCAGCTTTCCAAGCAGAGGTGCATTGCACCGTGCTCTTTGTAAAAACAAAGTATCAAAAAAACCAAAAAGGTGCATCGCACCGCTCTATCCAATGAGAAATGTATTTTAATATTTCTGTTGTTTTTTATAATGGTGCTCGCACCTAATGGATTCGTGAATTTGGGCTAGTTCAACGATGGATTAACAGGAAGATTTTTCCACATCTTAAACTCCTCTCCCATGCTTTCCACCACTTTTTCCCAAAGTTGATCGGCATTTGTATTAAAAAGCATATCGGTTTCGTAATCTGCAACAATCCATGAGTTTTGTTTTAACTCTGCTTCTAACTGACCCATTTCCCAACTCGAATAACCCATAAAAACTCGGAGACGTTTTTCGTCAAAAAAGTTTATTTTTAACATTTTCACAATTTCATCCCGGTTTCCACCCCAAAAAATATCTTTATCCACGCTAATTGAATCGGAAATAAAGTTGCTTAAACGATGCAAAAAATACACGTTGTTAATATCCACAGGCCCGCCCGAATACAAAGGATAATCGACATCCGGAAAATCATTTACAACTTCCTTAATTTTAATAAAAGTAGGTTTATTTAATACTACACCAAAAGCACCTTCGTCGGAATAATCTATTAATAACACGACGGAACGACGGAAATACAAGTCGTGCATAAACGGCTCTGCAATAAGCAATTTACCTGCAGCTGGCAGAATTTTAGATGCTCTGACACGCAACATATTTTGTATGTGTTTTTCAATACTCATAAAAATTCATTAAAATTGCTTACTTTTGATTTTTAAATAACCGATTAAATTTTCTTAAAATGTACTTTTATAACAAAACTTCTAACGAAAAGTTTAAACAACTTCGAGAAGATTATAAAACATTTACTTTTGAAGCTTTTCACACTTCGTACGACGAGCTTGGATTAAATATTATTTTCGACTTTAACATCGACCATAAAATCTATTTTAATCCCAAAATCAGCATTCCTTTTAACTTTAGTTTTAATCGATTTAACAAGCATAGCCTAGATGAATTGGATTCTATTGTTTTCAATATGGGAATGGTAGAACTAATTAGCTATTGGAAATGTATTTGTCCGAAAAAACTAATTATTGCTCCATATTCGCTTACTAATGAACAAGAATCATTTTGGCGAAAAATATATTTTAATGGTTTGGGCGAATTTTTTTATACCAATAAAATTGAAACAAATATCCACGATTTTATTCAATTTGAATACCCCAACAAGGAGCTTTTTGAAAAAGTGGATATTCCGAAAACAGACAACGAAATTATACCAATTGGTGGCGGAAAAGATTCGGTAGTTACTTTAGAATTATTAAATTTATTGAAAATAAAAGCCGTTCCTTTTATTATAAATCCTCGTGGTGCTTCTCAAAAATCGGCTATTGCGGCTGGTTTTATCGATGACGACATCATTAAAGTCATTCGTTCCATCGATTTAACTTTACTCGACTTAAACAGCAAAGGCTATTTAAACGGGCATACACCTTTTTCGGCAATGCTGGGATTTACAGGAATACTTGCCGGAAAATGTTGTTACATCTCAAACATCGCTTTATCCAACGAAGCTAGTGCAAATGAAGCAACGGTTATTGGCACCGATATTAATCATCAATATTCGAAATCATTTGAATTTGAAACCGATTTCAGAAATTATGTGCATAAGTTTTTAAGCCCTAACTTTAATTACTACAGCTTATTACGACCACTTAGCGAGCTTCAAATTGCTGCATTATTTGCACAAGAAACAAAATATAATACCATTTTTAAAAGCTGTAACGTAGGAAGTAAAACCGATTCGTGGTGCTGCAAATGCTCTAAATGCCTGTTTACGTTTATTTTGCTATCTCCATTTATTTCCAACGAAGACTTAATATTCATTTATGGTGAAGATTTACTTGAAAAAGAATCCCTCCTCCCTATCTTGCTTGAATTATGTGGATTAACAGACGAAAAACCATTTGAATGTGTTGGTACTATCGAAGAAGTAAACGTTGCTCTTTGCCAGATAATTAAAAAACACGATTTTAAATCACTCCCATTTCTTCTTAAAAAATACTCAGAACTCCCAATTTATCAAACCTATAAAAACTCGGATATTTCAAAATACTTGAAATGTTTTAACCACGAGCATAATTTAGATAAACACACTTTTAATATAATCTCAAAACGACTCGAATGGATCTCCTCAAAGATTTAAAAAACCATTCTATTTTAATTCTTGGTTTTGGTCGTGAAGGCGAATCATCATATCAATATCTTCGTTCATTATTTCCCGTAAAACGTTTAGGAATAGCAGATTTAAACGATTCGATACGCACTAAACTTAAAGCGGATAATAACATTGATTTTTATACCGGCGAAAAATATCTGGAAGCTCTTAAATATTACAATTTGATATTTAAAACACCTGGAGTCTCTTTTAAAAATCTAATAATCCCTCAACATTGCACTATTTCGTCTCAAACCGATTTGTTTTTGCAAATGTTTTCGGAACAAATCATTGGCATTACTGGAACAAAAGGAAAAAGCACCACTACTTCTTTAATCTATCATGTTTTAAATCAATGCAATAAAGAGGTTTTAATTGCCGGAAATATTGGAAAACCATTATTCGATATCATTCATCAAATTAACAAAAACACCATTGTTGTTTGTGAATTTTCATCCCATCAACTCGAATTTATTCACAAAGGACCAAAAATCGCTATTTTACTAAATGTTTTCCAAGAACACTTAGACCATTACAAATCGTATGAAGATTATCAATTTGCAAAACTCCAAATTGCATTAAAGCAAACTTCCAACGATTTTTTAATCGTACCAAAGCAAAATTCCTTAATTACAAACTTAATTTCCTCTTCCAATATTCAAAGCTCCATCGAATATTTTTCGATAAACGAGCCTTCCAACTGCTACTTGAAAAATAATGAATTTGTACTTCACCATAAAAACATTGGTATATTTGACGATGCTATTTCATTAAAAGGCGAACATAACGCAATGAATATAATGGCTTCATTATTAGCTTGTTCACATTTTATAGAAGATGAAAAACAACTAATGAAAGCAGTTAAAACATTTAAGCCACTTCCCCACCGAATGGAATTTATTGGGGAGTTTAAAGGAATAAAATTCTATAACGATTCTATTTCAACAATACCCGAAGC
>JBBQWB010000112.1:0-9525 GCA_038210985.1 Bacteroidales bacterium | reverse complement strand
ACCTTTAATTACTACCAACTGTGCTGTTTTGGGTATCGCTCTTTTAGCAATAACAAAAAAATACGATTTACTTCAAAGTGTAACTTATGCCACTGCAACTGCTGTTGGTTTTACAATTGCAATGGTATTATTGGCAGGATTACGTGAACAAATAGAAACTACTGGCTACCCAAAAGGCATGAAAGGATTTCCTATTACACTTCTAACAGCTAGTTTACTTGCCATGGCTTTTATGGGCTTTTCTGGATTAATAAAATAAACAACAACAACAAAATAAAATAAAAAAGTGGTTGCTCGAAATGGCAACCATTTTTTTTATTTAAGTTGCTGTTTTAGTTAAAGTAATTGAAACTAGATAAATATCAATACTCTTTGCAAAAAGATACTGCAAGGATGCAAAAAAAAACGTAAATTTGCCAATTAAAAGAAAGATACTTAATGGCTAATTCAAACTTCATTGATTACGTAAAAATATATTTCCGTTCGGGAAAAGGTGGTGGTGGTTCAGCTCACTTAGCACGCTATGCTGGCGAACCAAAAGCTGGTCCAGATGGCGGTGATGGCGGTCGTGGCGGACACATTATTTTGCGCGGAAACGCTCAATTATGGACTCTTTTGCATCTTAAATACACAAAGCATGTGCTTGCCGAAGATGGAAAAAGTGGTTCAAAACAACAAAGTTTTGGTGCAGACGGAAAAGACCAATATATTGATGTTCCTGTTGGTATAATAGTTCGTGATGCCGAAACTGGAGAAGTAGAAGCCGAAATTATGGAAGATAAACAAGAAGTAATTTTAATAAAAGGTGGACGCGGTGGTTTAGGCAATACGCATTTTAAAAATTCAGTTCGACAAACTCCACGCTTTGCTCAACCTGGCGAACCAGCTATTGAAGGTTGGAAAATTATTGAATTAAAACTTTTAGCAGATGTTGGATTAGTTGGGTTTCCTAATGCTGGAAAATCCACTCTAATATCGGTTGTTTCTAATGCAAAACCAAAAATTGCCGATTATCCATTTACAACCATTATCCCAAATCTTGCAATGGTTGCCTATCGTGATTATCGAAGTTTTGTAATTGCAGATATTCCAGGTATAATTGAAGGAGCTAGCCAAGGTAAAGGATTAGGATTACGTTTTTTGCGACATATCGAACGAAATTCCTTATTGCTTTTTATGATTCCGGCTAATTCAGAATCAATTAAAAAGGAATATAAAATATTATTGAATGAATTACGTGTGTATAACCCTGAACTGCTTGACAAACAACGTATTTTGGCTATTACCAAAATTGATATTTTAACAGATACAGAACTAAAAGCCATTAAGAAAAAAACTCCAACAGATTTACCTGTTGTGTTTATCTCTTCTCATACCGAAAAGGGATTGGTTGAATTAAAAGATGTTATTTGGGGTGCTTTAAATAAATAATTTAATCGATGATAGATTTCCTCGAAAAAATTGACAAAAACTTATTGCTTCTCATTAATGGAGCACACTCAAACATATTTGATGTATTAATGTGGTGGCTTTCACTAAGTATAATTTGGATTCCATTATATGCCTTTTTGTTGTATAAACTTTTTACAAAATACAAAAAGCAATTTTGGAAAATAATTTTGATTATTATCCTAAGCATTACGTTTGCAGATGGAATTAGCTCTAAAATCATCAAACCATTAGTGGGTCGATACCGACCGAGCCATAATTTAGAAATAAAAGACCAAATACACTTTCATCAATACAAAGATGGAACTTATTATGCAGGAGGAACTTATGGTTTTGTTTCGTCACATGCAGCAAATAGTTTTGGAATTGCAACAATCATTATACTTTTACTTGGTCGATATTCAAAACAATACTATTGGTTTATTTTATGGGCAATTGCAATCTCATATAGCAGAATTTATTTAGGCGTTCATTATCCATCCGATATTATAGGTGGAATATTGATTGGTGTTTTTTCAGTTTTTGCTGCATTTTTGATTGGTAAATACATTTTAAAATTCAAAATTAATTTAGAAATTACCGAAAAATGAAAAAAATTATTAGAACCTTTATTTTACTGCTTTTTATCATTCAAAACATAGGTAATTTAATGTGCCAAACTCAAATTCAGTTAGTTCGAGCACGTACTCTGGAATATGACGAAAACATAAAAAAAGATGTAAAACGAATAATTGGCGATGTTGTTTTTGAACACGATGGTGCAACTTTATACTGCGACAGTGCCTGGTTATACGATAAAACAAATAGCGTAGATGCATTTGGAAAAATACTTATTAAGGTGAACGATACAGTTAGCATTACCGGCGAATTTATAAATTATAATGGCGATACTCGAATTGCAAATATCGAACGGAATGTAGTATTGAAAGATAATAATTCCACCCTAAAGTCAAATAGAATTATGTTTGATAGAAATACTAACTTGGCTTATTATAATACTGGTGGTGAACTCAAAGACTTTGAAAACAATTTAACTTCAAAAATTGGGACGTACAATACGCAGACAAAAATTGTATATTTTAAAAAGGATGTTGTATTAATAAACCCGCGATTTAAGCTCGAATGCGATACACTTATTTTTGATTTGAATACCGAAATAGCATATTTCCCATCTAAATCAGTTGGCACTTCAAACGAAAACTACATGTATTGCGAAGACGGTTGGTACGAGACCCGAACTGACATTACCATGCTTAAAACCAATGCTTATTTGAATAATAAAAAACAAGCAATTTATGGAGATAGCATATATTTTGAACAACAAACTAAATTTGGATTGGCATGGTCTAATGTTACTTTATTGGATAGTGTTCAAAACATTATTTTATCTGGAAATTTTTGCAAGTTAAATAATAAAGATGGATATACTTTTGTTACCGATAAAGCACTAGCTCGCATGATTGAAAGCAAAGACACATTGTTTTTACATGCCGACACTTTAAAAATGACATTCGATACATCGCAAACAGCTCAATTCATTTATGCCTATAATAATTGCTTTTTCTACAGAAGTGATTTACAGGGACATACTGATTCGTTAACTTACTCTGTAACCGATTCGATAATATTTATGAATAGAAATCCAGTTTTATGGGCGGATGAAAATCAATTAAAAGCCGACACCATTACTATTTTCATGAAAAATCAACAATTCTACAAGATTTTGATGAATAATTTTGCTTTTATCTCAAATAAACTGGATGATTTTCGTTTTAATCAAATAAAAGGAAAAAACATGATTGGGTTCTTCCAAAATAATGAACTTTATAAAATTGATGTAGAAGGCAATGCCGAAAGTTTGTATTTTATTGAAGAAAACAACCAACAATTAATTGGGGTTAATAAAACTGAATCTTCTTTTATGACCCTATTACTCGTACATAATGATTTTTCAACAATTACGGTTTCCGGTTCACCAAAAGCGATAATGTATCCATGGGATAAAATGACAATAGAAGAAAAACTGTTGAAAAATTTTGTTTGGCTGAGCGATTTCAGACCATCCACTTATTTAGACCTATTTATTTTGCACGACAAAATGGCAAATGGTAGTATTTCGTTTATTATAGATAAAAAACGAAATAAATAGTTTATTATTTATTTTTTTGATGATTTAAGATAACCTTAAAATGAGTTGAATCCCAAAAAACAGAGAATTTATTGGCATTTAACTGATCGGGTTGATCGATATTAAGAATATCCTTATGATATTCGTCTTTTAACACTTTCCAAATTAATTCTGTACAAAAAAACTTGGTTGAATCTTTCACATCAAAATCGCTATCGAATGGAATATGACGTTGAAGGTAATAATTTGCTCTATCGCTTATTGCACTATTTGGTTTGCCATCATTCGATATAAAACGAACAACAATAACCGTATTTGGTTGACTCTCTTGAATAAATTTATTTATTTCGCAAGTTTGAACGCCATCCACATCCGATAGAGAACTTGAAACTGAATGGATGATTACAATGCTATCTGGATTATGTCGGCGAACGATGGCACAATGTGAAATACGATATTCTTCTCCTAATGTTTTTGAAATGGATTCGCTAACAATACCAAATCCTTGACGCAAAATGATGTCTCCATCTTGCAATGAATCCATCTCGGCTTTGGTTAACCTATATTTATTATGCAATTGTTCCTGTTCACTCTTATATTCATAAGCGAACAGGAACAATATGATTAATACAACTACAGATACAATTATGAAAGAAATTTTAAGCAGTTTCTTTTTCACTGTACCTTATTGTCTGAAATTATTTCACTGGTGCAGTTTCTACTGGAGCTTCGTCAATTACTGGTTCAGTTTCTGCTGGTTGTTCAGCTGGTTGTTCTTTCTTTTGTTCAACTAACCATTTGTCATTAACTTTAACAAGATTCAAAGATTCAGCTTCTTCTTTGTCACCAGTTTTTACTTTGCAATTACATACAGCTTTGTCGTCTTTAACATCACATTTCATGTCTTTAATTTCAACTTTTTGTTCTGCTGCTTTTTTAGCTTCGTCACCTGCCATACCTGACATTTGAGCTAAGAAATCAATAGTACCTTTAGAATCTTCTGTAACTAATTCTTTTGCTTTATCAAATTCCATTTTTGCAATGTGAGTTAAATAAGCTTCTGCTACTGCTTCTGGACTGTTTGCTTTTTTGCAAGAGTTGAAAGATACAACAGCTACAAAAACTAATACTAAACTTAATACTTTTTTCATTTTTTTTGTTTTAATTGATAATAGTTTAATTACTTTCCAATTGCAAATATCCATAAAATAATTGAATATACAAATAAAAATCGCTTTTTTTGCATAAAATTTTATCAACAGTATTAACAATGAACATTCTCAAACACATTAAACCGCTGTCTGTAAGTCTTAAACAAAACCACAACAATATACCCCATAATGAATTTAATCCTTTATTAATACGAAAAACACTTCAAAATAAGCCAATTTACAACTCAACCCCAATAATAAGTGCAGTAATTATCGTGTTATTTAACCAAAATTCAACAACCTATTCCATATTAATAAAACGTTCAATTTACAATGGTAAACATAGTGGACAAATTGCTTTACCTGGTGGAAAATTTGATGATTCAGATAAAAGCATACGAAAAACTGCAATTAGAGAACTTAACGAAGAGTTAGGAATCGATATTTTAGAAGATAAAATTATTGGAGAATTAAACACTCTTTACATTCCAATAAGCAATTTCAAAGTATTCCCTTTTGTTGCATTTATAGATGAGCCCGAAATATGTATTAATAAAAATGAAGTGGAAGAATGTATAATTTATCCTATTTCTGATTTATTAAATCCTGAATCCGTTAGCGAAATTGAAATAAAAATTCAAGACGACAATTTAAAAGCACCAGCTTTTAAAATAAAAAATCATGAAGTTTGGGGTGCAACCTCCATGATTTTAAATGATTTTAAATATCGAATTCATGAATCGATAAGGCAACATTGATTTAATTCACCAACACGTCAAATTCTCCAATAAGTGAGGATTTTTTAACGATTAAAGCGGATGCATATCCTAAAATAAAAGTCATTTTCATTTTTGAAATTTTCATTTTTTGGAAATCAATGTAAGCACGTTTTTGTTCTGGTTTTAAAGGGAGATAGAATTCATTCATAGGCAATATTAATTAATGATTAAGTTATGATTTTTAAACGAGCATAATTGTCTTTTATTGTATAAAAAAAAGTTGAAATATTTTTTATTTCAACTTTTAAGCATCAATAAGGCGAGTAGTTTTATCTTAAAAATTTAAAACAATCTCTTTTTCGCTTATAATTTTACGCAAATTAATCAAAGCATATCTCATTCTACCTAAAGCAGTATTAATACTAACATTCGTTTGTTCGGCAATTTCTTTAAAGCTCATATCCTGAAAATGCCTCATATACATTACTTCTTTTTGTTCTTCAGGCAAATATTCCAATAAACTTTTAACATCCGAATGAATTTGGTTCATGATTATTTTATCTTCAATCGAAAACTCCTGTCCATAAATCACATCAAAAATGTCAAAATTTTCTCCAGTTTCAATAATAGGCATGCGATTACCTCTTCTAAAGTGATCAATACTCAAATTATGAGCAATTCGTAAAACCCATTGAATAAATTTACCTTCTTCATTGTATTTTCCGGATTTTACTGTGTGAATCACTTTCAAAAAAGTGTCTTGATAAATATCATCGGCAATATCCCTATTGTTTACAATCATCATTATATAGCCAAATACCTTTTTGCTATATCGATGAATTAAAATCTCGACAGAGTGATTATTTCCGCTAATATAATCTTGTATTAATTGATTATCGGTTAACTCATGATTTTTCATGACAGCTCCTTTCGTTTTAGTTTATTAGAAAAGAGTAGAAATTTTACCGATAATCCTCCGTTGTTAGTTGTTATTAATTGCAAAAATACAACATTATTTGAGATTTGTCAAGTGTTTATTGTGTATTTTTGTTGACTAAACTACACTACTATGTGCTATACTACTGATTATGAGTGAAATAAATTTAAAAAAAAATAATTTTATTTTTGTAAAAGGTGCTCGTGTTAACAATTTAAAAAACATTTGCGTCGAAATACCCCGAAATAAATTCGTAGTAATAACCGGTTTATCCGGTTCGGGGAAGTCATCTTTAGCTTTCGACACCTTATATGCCGAGGGACAACGAAGATATGTGGAGAGTTTAAGCTCCTATGCTCGGCAATTTTTAGATCGAATTGCTAAACCCGATGTGGATCAAATTACTGGAATCCCGCCCGCCATAGCCATTCAGCAAAAAACAAATACTCGAAATCCGCGTTCAACCGTTGGTACATCTTCCGAAATCTACGAATATCTTAAATTGCTTTTTGCTCGAGCTGGTAAAACATACTCCCCTATTTCAAATCAAATTGTAAAACGACAAACTACGGAAGATATAATGAATTTTATAAATAGTCAAATCCAAGATTCGACGGTTTACATATATTCAAATATTACCCCTAAGCAAAGCCGAAATCTTACCGAAGAATTAAAAGTTTTACTTCAAACAGGTTATAGCCGAGTTTTATATAAAGATGAAATAATACGTATCGACCAGTTGCTTGCATCCACAAATAAAATTTCTAAAAAAGATATTAAACTATTAATTGACAGATTTAGGCTCGACTCTGAACAAAATGGAAGCAATCGGATTATTGATTCCATCGAAACTGCTTTTTTTGAAGGAGATGGAAGCTGTATTGTATGCATCAAAAACGAGGATAATATGGTTGTTAAAGAAGCTGAATTCAGTAATCGATACGAAATGGATGGAATTCAGTTTGAAGAAGCAAGTGTAAATTTATTTAGCTTCAACAACCCTTACGGTGCATGCAAAACATGCGAAGGTTTTGGAAGTACAATTGGAATTGATGAAGACCTTGTATTTCCCGACAAATCAAAATCCGTTTTTGAAGATGCAATTTCGTGTTGGAAATTTGAAAGTACTAAAGAATGGAAAGATAAGTTGATAAAATCTGCCTACAAATTTGATTTCCCACTTCATCGAGCAATTGAAGATTTAACCGAGCAAGAATACAATACATTATGGACAGGAAATAAATATTTTTATGGCATCCATAAATTTTTTGAGCATCTTGAAGAGCATAATTATAAAATTCAAAACCGTGTGTTTATTTCTCGTTTTCGAGGTAAAACGGTTTGTCCTTCGTGCAAAGGAAGTCGGCTTCGTTCCGATGCTCAATATGTAAAAATTAATGGTAAATCCATTACAGATATTGTTCTTATGTCAATTGGCGACTGTTTGGATTTTTTTAATGCCATAAAGTTTGAAGATGAATATGAAAAAATAGTTTCCGAGCGTTTATTAATCGAAATTAGAAAAAGATTACAGCTAATTAACGATATTGGATTAGGATATTTAACCCTTAATCGACTATCTAATACGCTTTCGGGTGGCGAAACTCAAAGACTTAACATTGCTGCTGCAATTGGAAGCAGTTTGGTTGGTTCGATGTATATTTTAGATGAACCAAGTGTAGGATTACATCCTCGCGACACGCAGAAGTTGATTAAAATTTTAAAACGACTTCGTGATATTGGCAATAGTGTAATTGTTGTTGAACACGACGAAGATATTATTAAAGAAGCCGACCATATAATCGATATTGGACCCGATGCAGGAAGACTTGGCGGAAATGTTGTTTACGAAGGAGATTTTTCGAATTTAATAAAATCAGATACCCACACTGCTTTGTATCATAGTGGACGAAAAAGTATTCCAATTCCAAAGGAAAGACGAAAATGGAAAAATTTCATATCCATAAACGGAGCTCGTGAAAACAATTTAAAAAACCTTACCGTAAAAATCCCATTAAACTGCATCACGGTAGTAACTGGAGTTAGTGGCTCAGGAAAAACGACCTTAGTGAAAAAGACTCTGTATGTTGGATTAAAAAGATTAAAAGGAGGCATTGCCGACAAAGCCGGAAAACATAGCGATATTTCGGGAGAAGTGGCAGCAATTAAAAACATAGAATTAGTTGACCAAAACCCAATTGGACGTTCTTCTCGATCGAATCCAGCTACTTTTATCAAAGCATTTGATGATATTCGAGAATTTTATTCAGATATTCCTTCGGCTAAGGTCAGAGGCTACAAACCTGGCTATTTTTCGTTTAACGTTGCAGGTGGACGTTGCGATGAATGTGAAGGTGAAGGAGTTGTTCGAATCGAAATGCAATTTATGTCGGATGTTGAATTGGTTTGCGATAGTTGCAAAGGCAAAAGATATAAAGACGATGTATTAGACATTAAATATCAAGATTGTTCCATTTCGGATATCTTAAATATGACCATAAACCAAGCAATTGAGTTTTTTGCACTAGCAAAACAAACAAGTATTACCAAGCGAATAATTGACAAATTAACTCCTTTGCAAAATGTTGGATTAGGTTATTTAAAAATGGGACAATCCTCCAGTTCATTGTCTGGTGGTGAAGCTCAACGATTAAAACTTGCTTCCTTTTTAACTAAAGGAGCAAACGCCCTCCCTACTCTATTTATTCTAGATGAGCCTACAACAGGACTTCATGTTCACGATATTTCAAAATTAGGATATGCGTTTGATTTATTAATTGAACATGGTCACAGCATTGTGATTGTGGAGCATAATCAAGATATTATAAAATGTGCCGATTGGGTTATTGATTTAGGACTTGAAGGTGGCGAAAAAGGCGGCAATATAATATTTGAAGGCACTCCTGAAGAACTAATAAAAGTAAAAAACTCATATACTGGAGAGCATTTGAGAAGTAAATTTCAATAAAAAAAGCCTGACGAATCAGGCTTTTAAATATTTTATGACTACTTAATGTTATACCTAAACTCATTTTTATAGCTAATTCCTGCTATCAGAAGTCTGTCAAATTTTTTTTCGCCAAAATACCTTCGATTAAACATGTAGCAAAACTCATTGAGATAGCTCTGCAAGTATTCTGG
>JBBQWB010000111.1:0-9531 GCA_038210985.1 Bacteroidales bacterium | reverse complement strand
ATTTTACAGTAAAGAAAACAAGGAAATTCTGGAACTATTTATCGACCAATTAGTTATGCCAAAAAAAGGAAAATTAAATAAAGACGAAAAAGAAAATGAGAGAAAATTTAAGTTTAAAAAATTACGAAATAAGCATAGTGTATTTGGGATTAGGTGTTTGTGCTTACAACCTTCATCGAATTGGGGCAGAACTGATGAAAGCTGAAAGGTCAAAACTTAAGTTGCTGAAAAAAGCAGCATAAAAATCTTTACACGCTGATTAGCTGGCTTTTACCAAAACAGCACGGAAAAATTATGTCTATTTGATAAGGAAAATTAACTTGATGTTGTGAAAAATTAGGTTATTAACAATTTTGGGCAGTTTATTAACATTCTTGAGGTGTGTAAGGAAGAGGTTTGATACATTAATATAAATTACATTTAATATATTTGACAAAAAACAGGAGTTTTCTTGCTGACACTAATTATAATATTTATGAATACAAGAAAAAATAATATTTTTTCTTGTCATTTGATGAAAGCAATTAATAATCATTTAAATAAACTTCAAATATTGTTTTTAATTTTAAGCAAATATAATATTGATAATTACAATGCGATAGTGTAAATCGGTAAATGGCATTTAAAAGTAGGTAACATCGAAAATATTATCGATGAATCTTATCCATGTATTAGAATACGAATATTCGATAAAATAAAGATTTATTAATTCACGAACATCGAGCGTTCGCCACGGCGAACGAAATGCCGAGATGTTTGTTAGGAAATTTTATTCTCAATTATTTCAACAAACCCAAACCTTCCAAAGCCGAGGCGTCGTTTGGTTTAATAAGCAAAACTTTATTAAATAAAACTTGTGCTTCACGGGTTTTGCCTAATTGAAAATTTGTCCATGCATACATTAAAATAAAATCGTAATCAAATGGATACAAATTTGCACAAATTTCAAAATATTTTAATGCATTTTTGTAATCTTTATTGTAGTAATAAATATATCCCAAGCGATAATTAGCTGTAGTGTTTTTAGGGTCGATGCTTAAAATTTCGAAGTATTCAGTTTTAATAGTTTCCCAATTTCCTAAAGATGAAAGTGGTAAAACGTATCCCAATCGAGCTTCGATGCCATAGGGGCGAAGCGAGATGGCTTTTTTGTAATATGCTGCCGATTCGGTTTGTTTGCCCGATAAGTAGTGCAACCAGCCTAAACGAAGATTTGTTTCATAATTGTCGTCGCTATAAATTGTTTTAATAGCTTTAATCGCTTCGGTATAATTATACGTTATTTCGTATTCGTAACTTTTACTAAATGCCAGTTGCATCTCTTTTGCAGTTTGTGCAAAAACGCTGTTTGCTATTAATAAAATAGCTACAAGTAAGCTTTTTGATTTTAAAATTTCCATAATATTCCTCCTACGATTGTTTGTTTATTGTATGGTTTTGTTTGATAAACTTGAATTTCAGCATTTTGATATTTCATTATATTCGATTTCATTTGCGAAAATTGATAACGTACAAACAGATTAACTTTTGAATGCCAAAAAAGAGTGGCTCCAAACATTCGCTTATAGTTATCGACTCCATTACAAAGTAAAAAGCCATTGTTTTGTTGGCTGTTTGTAATATTTCCCTGAATTACAAAAAGTTCAGTCCATAATTTTGAATAAATTTTAAATCCTAAAGTTTCGGAAATTATTAAATTTTTGGATTTAGCCGTATCGCTCAAAAGTATTACTTGCTGAATTTGAGTTTTTGAATATAAATTATTGTTTTTTAACGGATACCAAATGTAATTAATATTTGGCTGAATGTAATTATAGTTTGAGAAATGATTGTAAGACGTTCCTAACGAAAAAACTCCATGTTTTGAATAATGGAATAAACTCGCACCCGTGGTGTAATCGGTAAGTTGTTCGTTGCTTTGTCCAATTCTAATTGGGTTTAGCGGATTAATAACTGGATAATAAAAATCTTGATTAATTTTTGCAAGATGGATAAACGGACTAAATTGCAATCGTTTAGTTATTCGTAAGTTAAATGTAGCGTAGTATTGCGTAATTTTCACTTTGGATGGAAATATTTGTTTGTTAGGCAGCGAAAATATGTCGATTTTGTCTGCATTAAAAATAGTAAGGGTATGAAAAAGCGAAAGCGATTTAAATAATTGATGCGATAATCCGAACGTAAAATATTGCAATCCATTATTTGCAGTTTTCGAATATATTTTAGGAGGATTAATTGGTGAAGGCGGTAAGTTGTTTTGGTTTTTTAGAATGTTGTTTTCATTGCCATCCTTAAAGCCATGCCCCACTTCGAGATAAATACTCGAAGCGAACTGAGGTTTTATAATCAAAAGTTGGTTTTTCAATGAGTCGCTTAAATTTCTACCAAAAAATGTTGCTTCTTCGGTAAACCCGCCATAAAAATACGAAAGGTATAAGTGGTATTTTACAAAATCATCATTCGCATTAAATTTCATAGCTTTTTCAAAATGATTTACAGCTCGGCGAAATTCATTTTTCATATAAGCGGCATATCCCATTCGGGAGCGAATATAAAAGTAGTCGATATTTTCATTAATAGCTTCATCTCCAACTATCAACAACGAATCCCATTGGGCAGTTAAATAGAAATTATACGTGGATGTTTCTACTTGTTCAAAACTGAGTTTATTTTGAGCGTAAAGTATTTTGCTTGAAACACAAATCATTAGTAAAATAAAAAGCTGTTTCATGCTGGATTTGTATTATTTAATGCTCGTTTCTTTTCAATTTGTTGAATTTCAAATTTCTTCGTTTTCGATTCAACCAATATCGACTCGATACTTGAGTTTTTAATGGTTATAGAATATTTTATCGACTTTATTTTTACGTTGCCAATTTTAACTACTGCTTGAGTTTGAATTTGTGAAATGGTTCTACTAAAATCTTCGGAGTTTTTTTTGTAATTAGCAAGGTAATCGGTTTTTAAAAAAATATAAAATGGAGCAATAAGGTCTTGTAAAATTACCAATGCTCGAATATTTAAGAAGTTAATTGGAAAAGAGTCTTTAATTTCAATATTTTTATAAAATCCCAATGAGATTCGGTAAAAAGCCATGTATAAATAGTATAGAGTTCCTTTTTTATGACCAGAGTAAGTGGTAAACATGAATATTTTTCCATCGTTACGGAAATATGCGGTACTTTTTGTTTCGGGGTCGTAAAAATAAGGATTGTTGTAATAATCTACTAAAATATCAAATTCAACTTCTTGTTCCATAGAGGTTTTCAGATTTTTAGTTTTAAAATAAACTTTTTGACCTGGAATAAAGTTAAATGCTTCTTTTAAATTTGGGCTTATTTCGATATTTGAAACAATTTGATTTTGTTTTGGATAATCGAAAAAATTGAGTTCATGTTGATTATCGGTTCTACTGGCAAAATATGCAAGCGGATATTTAATGGTATTTGAGCCAATAAAAGGTAATCCTTGAAGTTGAAAATGCACATGTGGTTGAGGCGATCGACCCGAATTTCCACAAAGTGCTATCAAATCGCCTTTTTTCACATAATCGCCAACTTTTACATTAAACGAATCTTTTAGTAAATGGCTAATATTGCTAAACAATCCTTCGGCATGTTTAATAATGATTGTGTTTCCCCAATTGTGTTCTAGGTCAACATTTCCGATGGTATTGTCTTCAATCGAATCGATGATTTGAATAACCCAGCCATCGGCAGGAGCAATAACGGGTTTTGCGTAGCAATAATATTCTTCTTTTGAATAGCCATTTCGGTTAAATAATTTCCCATTCGAATCTTCGATTTCAAAATCCCAAGCATGTTTCCACGTTCCGCGGTGGGTAATATCGCCGTTATGAGCTTGTGTAATTTTCCATTCGCCCATAACTGGTAATTCAAATTGTACGAAGTAAAGTTGACTAAATCGCTCGGTGTGATTGAGTTGAGCATATAAATTTTGCTCAGGACTGAAATTTTGATGAAGTACCAAGCGAGGTTTAAAAAAGTTCTTTTCTCGGAATTTTAAAACATACAACAGCGAAAGAACGACAATATTAAAGGGCAACGAATAAATGGATAATCCGTAAACTTCAAATATTACTGTGCATGCACTAATTAATATCGAAATAATAGGAACAGTTAACAAAACCCATAAATAAGAATGCTTGGAAGCCACCATAAAAAAGCCACCAATTGCAATAGCTGTAAGGATAAAATTAAATCCTACATAACTGCTATTGAGTTGCGAAAGATCGCCGCCAATAAATTGATAAAACCAATACGCACTAAAAAAGCCGAGTAAACTCAATAAAAAAGCAATTCGAGAGTAGAGGAGGAGCCCGAGTGCAATAATGACACCTGCAAACAAATGATATTGGAAAAATATTGCTCCCAACGACCTAAAATAGGTAACTATCGAATCGGGCAAACCAAGATTGGCAAACCACCAATACCATTTTGCTAAAAATAATCCGCCAGTTTCGTACATTTCGTTGTACATAAAAATGCCGCGTTGGCTAATTTCCAAACTTTCGTATTGACGACTTGCGAGTGTTACCACCCAAATGGCAATTAAAAACGAAATGCTTAAATACGGCAAGCCATATTTGCCTAAAATTCCTTCAAATGCAACAGTCAGTAGAAGTGTTAAAAGTGAAGCAAAAAACACTAAAATATACATTTCGGTACTTGGAACAAATTGTATTCCTATTCCCAATCCAACGAGTAGAGTATTAAATCCATAATACCCATTTTTAATGTTAAAGCTATTAAAACCAATGGCGTAAGCAGCAACATTTGTAATAATTACCGAAATTAAACCAGCTATTCCAGCCCAAACATCAAAAAAACTAACCAACATTAAAAGCAATCCAAACCAAATAGATTTTGAAAAGAAAACTTGCGAATAGCTGAGTATGGTGCTGTAGTAGAGGGCACTCGCTTTGGAAAGGATTTTATTTTTCAATGTATAAATTTTAGTAATTTCTGCAATTATAATTCAAAGTGGTTTAGGTGTTCGGGTACACTTTCTTTTTCTTTAAACGTCTCGATGGTGTCTTCTTTTCGAATTAAATGAGTTTCTTTATTTTGGTCAATTAAAACGATATTTGGACGATAGGTAATAAACTGCATCCATTGAGTCATGTTATATGCACCAACGCTTTGAATCACAATTTGGTCGCCTTTGTTTAATAATGGGAGTTCGGCATTTTCGCGAATCACATCAATATTCATACACAAAGGACCAAACACAACGGTAGGTTCACTGTAATGGGTAAAGTCTTGAGCAGGAGTAACTTTATGGTCGTACCAAAAAGCAGTAAACATAATGTTTACACCGGCATCGATAATGGTCATTCGATTGCCTTGCGAAGATCGTTTGTTTGAAATAACCGATGAAATTAAAAATCCGGCATCGTCAATTAAAGCACGTCCAGTTTCCAAAATCAATGTTGGCAACACGTTATTTTTGAAATTAAAGTTCATTAATGTGGAGGTAATTGCTTCGGCAAAATCTTCAATGGTAGGGTTGATATCTGTGCCAGGCAAATACGAGCCTTTTAAGGTATTTCGCGAAGGAAATCCGCCACCTAAGTCAATGTATTTTATTCGATGTTGGTATTTGTTTTCAATTTCGGTAAGTAAGGTTGATAATTTGTGTGCAGCAATTGCATAAGCACTAGGTGCAAGCATAAATGTACCAATGTGGCAATGTAATCCTACTAATTCAAGCCGTGGGTTATTCATAATTTTATTTAACGCATCCCAAGCTTGCCCATTTTCGTAGTTAAAACCAAATCTGTCCCAAAGAGGGTATGTGCCAGTATCCATATTAACGCGAATAGCAACTTTGGGTTTATTATTTGAGCTTTCGGCAATTCCAATAATGGTGTATAATTCATCTAAATGATCGATGTGAATGAGGGATTGATTTTCGATGGCAATTTTAAGTTGTACTTCGGTTTTATCGGGACCATTAAAAATTATTTTACTTCCTTCTACGCCATTTTTTAATGCCTTTTCGTATTCAAATCCCGACACAACTTCAGCCCATGAGCCTTCTTGATGAAAAATTTTGCAAACTGCATCTAAGTAGTTTGTTTTATACGACCATGCAAACTGCACTTTTGGATATCTGGTAGTGAACGATTTTTTTGCTTTATGGTATGTTTCACGAATTGTTTTTTCGGAAATTACAAACAATGGTGAGCCGTAATTTGTAATTAGTTCTTTCACGGCAACGCCATCAATGTGAGTTAATGGGCGATATTCCGATTTTGTTCCAAATTTATTAGGCATTCCAGCTTCAATTTTTTGAATCACTGGGCGTTCGTATCTTATTTTTGTCATGGTGTTTAATTTTTTAATTATAATTCTCCCAGAGTTGCAATTTTTTGATATTCCTCCACATCTACAATCATATCCCAAGCATAGCGGATAAACATTTTTCCGACCGAATATTCGGTATAAGGTTCAATTTTTTCACCTAAAGCCAGACTTACGAGTGCTTCGGGGATATTTTGACCGCATCCAACTGCAAGATAAATCCATGCTGGTATTCGAGGATTGATTTCCAGAAGGTAAAATTCTCCTTTTTTATTTTTCATCAATTCTAACTCAAAACCGCCTCGCCATTTGGTATTGGCGATAAATTTTCGAGTCATTTCGAGCATTTCTTGGTCGTCGATACTTATTCCGCCCCAAGCTTTGCCTTTATCGGTTATGTATTGTTTTCGCATTGGCACGGCTGCAATCATGTTCCCGTTTCCATCGCCAAGTCCAGTAATATTATATTCGTTTCCATCTACAAATTGCTGAATAATGATTGGTAAACCCCATTTTGAGCTAATTTTATGGAAATAATTAACCGCTTGATCGGCACTTTGTGCAATACTTGCTTCGTAAAATTTTCCTTTCACAACGATTGGATATTGATATTCATCGCCCAATCCGTAAATTTCGGCAGAAGAGTAAATGTTTTTACTATTTGGAACATGAATATCGTATTTTTTTCCAAACTCAGGCAAGTTGTGTTTTTGTCGTTCCTCAAATTGTTTATTGGTAGGCAAAAACATTGAAATTCCCATTTGTTTAAGGTCGGCTTCTAATTTCATAAAAGAAAATAGTTCGGCATCGAAATTTGGAATTATAACATCCATTTTTTCTTTTTCATTAATGTATGCAATACGTTCTAATAAAATTTCGGTACCAGCCGATGGATAAGGTATTTGATATGTTTTATCCACGATGTTATGCATGTAAATTCCGGGTTCGAGCGATTCGTACGAAAGTCCAATAATCCGACAATCGTATTTTGTCGATTCTAATAATCCTCTAATTACCGAAATGCCAGGTCCAGGGCTATCTATGGCGTTTAATCCAGTTACACCAACAGTTATTTTTCTTTTCATAATATTGTATTCAACTTGCTTACATCACATTGTAAAACTTGAGCATTTCAATAAAATCGGTGTAGTCTTTTTCAAACGTATTAAAATCTACGTCGTATTTTTTAAGCATTTCTTTTGTAATTTCATCCAAAACTTTTCCCTGTTTTATGGAGTTAATAATGTCCACTCCAATGGGATTAACCGAAAAGGATTCGCCAGTTGACGCATTAAGCACAAATCCAGAATCGCTGACAGCTACGTTTTTATTAATCATAAGTTATATTGTTAGTTAATCTTTTAAATGTCTCATTGGACCTCTGTTATTTTGTGGAGGCAGAAGTCCTTCTTTTAAAATATTTTTGAAATTTTCCTTTTGCTTTTCGTCACAAATAGAATAAATAGATTTAAAATGCCAAAAAGTAATAATATCAATTTGGCGATGTTTTTCGGTAATAATATTTGATAATTGCAACATTTGGTTTGTATCTATTTTTGCATTCGAAATCAATCCAAAAAACTCATCTTTGAGAAGTTTTGTGCTGTCTTCAATGGAAAAAACTTTGCTTTGATGTTGGGTTTTTAACTCTTTAAATTGAGCTTTTTGCTGGTCGTTAAAATCTAGTTTTTCGGGCAAAAAATTCCCAGGTTTATGATCGCAATTATTTCTAGATGAAAAGCCTCCGTGCGGATTAACCCAAATAAAAATTAGTGTTGCAAGGTTGATAATTAGTAAAATGCTTATCGAAATAAGTAAAAATTTAATGGTAGAATCTTTTTTCATATTTACAGTTTTGTTATAAGCGGATAACTTGATATTCTTTTAAAAAATCTTCAGAAGTGTAAGATGTTTCATTTTGCAACTTGTTCTTTTCGATTTTAACGAACGAAATAACATTTAAAGTTGTAAAAAGTATTAATACAACCGCTGCGTACCTCAATAAAGAAATGTAGAAAGGTTTTATTTGTAAGCTGCTACTTGGTTTGTTTATAGTTGCATAAATGCCGTCAAAAAGCTCCTCATTTGCTTCTGTTTTTTGCATTCCTTCAACAGAATGCAATATATTTTCAATTCGATTTTGATTTTTCATAAATTGGAGTTATAGTGTTTAGATGCCAAAAAAAGGTAAACCTTGCAAAAAAAAAAGAGATTAATTGAAATTCCATAAAATGATTGCGCCATTTATTGACAGAATGCAATCAGATAAGTTGGCAGGAGATTGTAAATGAGAGCTTTATCTAAATTTATTAAGTAGTTTAATTTTTTTATTTATTCTGAATTAAAGCCTTCCGAAGATTTGATAATTCATGAAGATTACTTTTGGAGAATTAATAATTAATAAATTACAAACGTAGTCGTTATACCGATACGGTTTCTGTAATAGTCCAATTCAATAAACATCTTTTGCACAATAACAGAAACTCTATCCGCATAATCCATACTTAAATCAAATTATCCTATGGACTAATTTGATTTAAGTATTGGTATTACTTAACGGTTAATTTAACCCAACTAGGTCATTAGCTCGCAAACTCCTAATGACTAATTTTATCGGCTTGCTCATTAAGGTCGGCATTCTTTTTCACTAAACTGTCAAGTTCAACACCTTTTCCCAATAAGAAAATTGAAACAGTGTCTTCTTCGTTTTTCGAATAGTTTGCAAATCGCAATGCATTCCATATTGTTTCAATGTCGTTTGAATAAATTACAATGCCAATACTTGTGGCTTGTTTAGTACTTGATGAATTGCCAAAAGATTGTGCACGACTGATGAAACTTGATAAACTTAAGCAGATAGTCAGAATGATAATTATTTTTTTCATTTTTTAAATTTTAAGCCTTAACTGAATTCAAACCTGGTCTTTTATCTTTATTTATTTTGGTAGTTTGTAATTAAAATCCAATCTACTTCAATCTATTTCAAGAATGCAGTATTAATGCTCGTCTACCGAGCGGAATCAGCTTTATTTAATATTTTGTCCGAATTTTACAAGGATGCCATTAAAGAAGGACGTGTGATTCTAAAAGAGTTATTCTCAAGTGATGCTGATATGATTCCAGATTATGTAAACAATAAACTTGTCATCAGATTACACTCTCTTTCGACCCCAAGAGCAAATGATGCAATTAAAAAATTATGTGT
>JBBQWB010000110.1:0-9705 GCA_038210985.1 Bacteroidales bacterium | reverse complement strand
CCGTGTAATCATATCAGATGAATATCCAACGTATGTTTTATTAAATTTTAGACTATAGATAATATAAACAAAATACATTTTTCCACGTTTTTATGTAAATAAAAAAGCAACCCGAAGGTTGCTTTTTTGTAGCGGGGACAGGATTCGAACCTATGACCTACGGGTTATGAGCCCGCCGAGCTACCACTGCTCCACCCCGCAATATATCTTATTGTTTGATGTCAATTTTGAATTGAGATGCAAAAATAAACTATCTTTGCAAACAAAACAAGTATTTAAAATAATTTAACAATAAATGGGTCATAAAGCAGGATTTGTAAACATTATCGGAAATCCAAATGTAGGAAAATCAACACTAATGAATGCTCTAGTAGGCGAGCGTTTATCCATAATTACTTCAAAAGCTCAAACTACAAGGCATCGGATCATGGGTATAGTAAATGCCGATGATTTTCAAATTGTATATTCGGACACACCAGGGTTTGTTAAGCCATTTTATAAAATGCACGAAGCTCTTATGGGCTTTGTAGAAAGCTCATTACAGGATGCGGATGTCTTTTTATATATGGTAGAATATGGTGAAAAATCGCACGATGCTGGTATTATTGGTCGAATTAATAAATCAAAAATTCCTGTAATTTTGATTATTAACAAAATTGACACTACAACTCAAGAAGAAGCACTTGCGTATTATAAACAATGGGAAACAATATTCGAAAATGTGGAAATTTTTATGATTTCGGCATTGCATCGTTTCAATGTGGAAAATATTGTTCCTGCAATTGTGGATAAATTACCTCTATCTCCACCTTTTTTTTCAAAAGAAGAATTAACAGACAAGCCGATGCGCTTTTTTGTTTCGGAAATTATTCGCGAAAAGATATTTCTTTATTACTCAAAAGAGATTCCCTACTCGGTTGAAGTTGCCGTTGAATCGTACCTTGAAAAGGAAAACATAGTACACATTAGTGCTCTGATTTTTACTGAACGTGATTCTCAAAAAAATATCATAATAGGTAAAAATGGCTCATCTATAAAACGAGTTGGGATAGAAGCCCGAAAAGATATTGAAAGTTTTATCGGCAGTAAAGTATATTTAGATTTAAGGGTAAAAGTGCTGCCAAATTGGCGAAATAACCCTACTAATTTAAACCGTTTTGGTTATATTTCGTAGCAACCACCACAAAAATAAATCATAAAGGGCTTAATTTTGTATCTTTGCACCAAAATCAATTGATTTTTGCAGACCAAAAATAATTTTAGTTAAAACATGGGAAATATAATATCACTTGTAGGAAGACCAAATGTTGGTAAATCATCGCTTTTTAATAGATTAACGCAAACCCGACATGCTATTGTTGACCCCACATCGGGAGTAACTCGCGATAGAATTTACGGCAAAAGCGATTGGAACGGAAAATACTTTTCGGTAATTGATACAGGTGGTTATGTAGTTGGTAGTGACGATATTTTTGAAGATGAAATTCGCAAACAAGTTCGCTTGGCAATTGATGAATCAGATATTATCGTTTTTATGGTGGACGGACGCGAAGGTATTACTCCAATGGATACGGATGTTGCCAAAATTTTACGCCGTTCGGGTAAAAAATTAATTTTAACCGTAAATAAAATCGACAGTCCCTCGAACTTTTTTGATTATAGTGAATTTTACTCTTTAGGTTTAGGTGAGCCAATTCCAATTTCGGCTGTAAATGGCAGTGGAACAGGCGAATTATTAGATTTAGCCGTTTCCTATTTCACAAAAGATAGCGAAGAAATTGAAGAAGAAAACCATATTCCTTCATTTACCATTGTTGGACGACCAAATGTTGGAAAATCATCCATCATCAACGCTTTTTTAGGAACCGATAGAAATATTGTAACTCCAATAGCTGGCACTACTCGCGATTCGAGTAAAACACGTTACAAAAGTTTTGGGTTTGAATTTGATTTGGTAGATACTGCAGGATTAAGAAAAAAGAAAAACGTAGAAGAAAATTTAGAGTTTTATTCGGTAATGCGATCGGTTCGAGCTATCGAAAACTCCGATGTTTGTATATTATTATTAGATGCTACTCAAGGAATAGAGGCACAAGATGTCAATATTTTTTCGCTTATTCAACGCAACCATAAAGGTGTTGTAATAGCTGTTAATAAATGGGATTTAATTGAAAAAGAGACAAATAGCCATATTGAATATGAAAAAATAATTAAGGGTCGAATTGCTCCATTTACAGATGTTCCAATTATTTTTACTTCGGTAATAAAAAAACAAAGGATTCACAAAGTGTTGGAAACAGCCACCCAAGTTTATCAAAATAAGAAACGAAAAATTTCTACTTCACAATTAAATGATTATTTGTTAAATATTATTACCGAAAATCCACCTCCAGTTTACCGCGATAAGATGATTAGAATAAAATATGTTACTCAACTCCCACTCTACTATCCAGCTTTTGTTTTTTTCTGTAATTTACCTCAGTATGTTACGGATTCATATTCAAGATTTTTAGAAAATAAAATTCGTCAAAACTGGGATTTTAATGGTATTCCAATCGATATTTTCTTTCGAAAAAAATAATTCATGTTACATTTAGTCGAAAAAGTTAGAATTGATAAATGGCTTTGGTCGGTTCGTATTTTTAAAACCCGCACAAAGGCAAGCGATGCTTGTGCTTCGGGCAAAGTGAAAATTGACGATTCTAATTGCAAGGCTTCGCGCGAAATAAAAGTGGGTCAACTTATAAACGTTCGTATTGGGGCACTAAAAAAGCAGGTAAAAGTAATTTCGCTGATTGACAAACGAATTGGCCCTAAAATAGTTAGCGAGTGTTACGAGGATTTGACCCCTTTGGAAGAATACGAAAAGATGAAAGCTTTGCGAATTCGTTTCGAGAATCGTCCGAGTGGAATTGGTCGTCCTACCAAAAAAGATTATCGAGAAATTGAGAAATTAAAAGATTATCTAAATATTTCGGATAAGGATTACGAGGATTATTTAGAAGCAGGAGTTTTTGAAAATGATGAAGAATAAAACCTATTTCAAAATTCGGTTTTTTCCAGCTTTGGCCTTTTGATGGATACTTACCTTGTATTTATCTGGATTTAATTTTAAACATTTTTCATAATACAAGAGTGCTTTATCCTTTTGATTGTTTAATTCGCAAAGCAGACCAGCCATTAAACAAGAGTTAGCAGCATAAAACCAAGGCTCGATAGCCGATTGAGAAATTACAATATTATAATAGTTTAAGGCTTTTTCAATTTCTTTTTTTTCGTGAAAAATTCGTCCCATTCGATATGCATACTCAATGTTTTCTTCGGTAACAACATTGGTAAATGGGAATTTTTTGATTACTTCTAATGATTTATCATAGTATCCTCCATCAAACAATAAACGAGCTTTGAGTAAAATTAAATTTGGTATCTTCCCGCTACTTGCTTCCAATTCGGCTACATTATCCGATTCGGAATTGTTTAAGCCAAAACTCAACACATTGGAAATATATTCTTTATATTTATCCATATTAGCATTCAGCAAGTAATGCCATGCAATACGCTCATAGGAAGCTTTAACGTAATTTCGATTGGTAGAATTTAGAACGTATTTAAAAAAATATTTAGGAGCTCGAGCATCTAATTTGTTTTGCAACGCAATGCCTGTAATATAATCCAAGTAATCAAAAGACAAATACATTTCATCAAAATTCTGATTTAACAATAAAGGAATTGCGGCATCATTCATTCCATTTTTCATCATGTAATCGGCACAAACAAACAAAAGAAGTTCATTTATTTCCACTTCGGCTTTAAAATCGCTTTGATTAAATAATATTTGGGGTTTATTTGCAGCTTTCGATATAGGATCAAACACTTGAATTGTTGCAATTTTTAAACACATTGCTTCGGGATAAAAGCAGCTGTAATTGGTGTCGTTTTTTACGAAATAATAATAGGTTTCAATTTCCCGAATGCCTTTATCAATACTGCCATTTAACGAAACCAAGGAAGCTGCCCACTTTAAATTATCGGGAATACTTGCTAATATTAAATTTAACATGCCTGATAATTTATAATTGTACATAAAATTTGGATACTCTTTTTTATTTTCTTCCATCAAAATTTTAGCTGACCGAATATCGAGTGATGCTCTAATTTTTTCATTAAAAATCAATCGACCAATTGCTCTTTGCAAATACATCTCTGAGAGTAATGCCTTTTTGAGTGGACTTTTTTCATTGCATTTTTCAAATGCATCCATACGTTCGGAACAGCTACTTTTGAATAAGTCGTATAAGGGTTTTCTCGAATTTACAGAAATATAGACTAAATCGGCAAAATTTTCCACAAATTTATACGCTAAATTATCGGGCTGAATTGCACTGGCATCGTTTAATGTTTTTATTGAATGAATTACTTTCATTCTGCTTGCATCTATGTATGCACTCGAGCAATACGAATCGAAATTAATATACTTTTGCGTATAAATGTTTATTGGAAATAATAAAAACCCAAAAATAAAAATCGAGAACACTCTATGTAACATACTAGAATGTTCTCGATAAATTATCGATAAATTTTTAAGCAAATTAGGCTTTAGATGCAATAATATCATCTGTTAAAATTCTTCCGCAATATTCGCATACAATAATTTTTTTATGCATTTTAATGTCTAAATATCGTTGTGGTGGAATTTTATTATAACAACCGCCACATGCATCGCGTTCGATTTGAACAATAGCTAAACCATTGCGAGCATTTGAGCGAATACTTTTATAAGATTTTAGCAAGCGTGTGTCGATGTGTTTTTGATACTTCAACGATTGTTCGGATAAATCTTTTTCTTCTTTTTCGGTTTCGGCAATAATATCGTCCAGTTCGCTACGCTTTAATTCAAGTTCACTTTTTAAATGACTTAAGTTTGAGTTTGTTATCTCAATTTCTTGTTTTTTAGCATCTAAATCGGTAGTAAACTCGCGTAATCTTTTCTCATTCAACTGAATTTCAAGGTTTTGATATTCAATTTCTTTCGATAAAGCTTCATATTCGCGATTATTACGCACGTTAGTTTGTTGTTCTTCGTATCTTTTAATTAGGGTTTTAGATTCCTTAACGGAAAGATTTTTTTCTAAGATTTGAGCATCAATATTTTTTATTTCTTCTAAAAAATTATTTATTCTTGTTTCTAAGCCACTGCATTGATCTTCAAGATCTTGAACTTCCAATGGTAATTCACCTCGAATGGTTCGAATTTTATCAATTTTTGAATCAATAAGCTGTAATCGATATAAAGCAATAAGTTTATCTTCCACCGTTAATTCTTCTGAAACAAAAACTTCATCGTTGTTGGCTTCGGGCATTTTAATATCTTCAGTATTTTGAATTATTTCTTCGGATATTTCTTTTTTTTTGGTTGATTTTGCCATAGTTATATAATTAATACAATTTTTTGAGGATAAATTTAAAAGTAATATATTGGATTTGAACTTTGTTTCGTTTTTAAGACTGCAAATTTATGAAATTTTTTTGTCAGTCTGTCAAATAAAATATCTTGAATAAATTGCTCGCTTTCAAAATGCCCAATATCAGCCAAAACAATGCGATTTGAGTAATCAAAAAAATCATGATATTTTAGATCGGATGTGATAAAAATATCCGCTTTTTGGCTTAAAGCATCTTTCATAAGGAAAGAACCACTCCCTCCACAATATGCTACTCGCTGAATATCAACATCTTGAACACATGCATTGTGTCGAATAATTGGAAGAGATAGTTTCTCTTTCAAAATTTCTAAAAATTGTGTTAATTTAATTGGACTTTTAAGATTTCCAATAATTCCAGCACCAAAATTTGGATTTGTATTTTTAAGCGAATAAATATCATACGCAACTTCTTCGTACGGATGATTTTTAATAATTGCCTTTATTGCATTGTTTAAATGCAACTTAGGGACAATTGTTTCAATCCGAATTTCATTTTCAAAATGCAGTTCGTTTTTATTTCCCACAAATGGATTTGCCAATTCATTGGCTCGAAAGGTGCCAAATCCCTGTGTGTTATACGAACATGCATCATAGTTTCCAATGTTACCACAACCCACTTTAAACATTTCATCGCGTAGTTTTGCAGCGTAATCTTCGGGACAAAAAATCACAATTTTAAATAAATCATCTTCTATTGGATGAAGAATTTTTGGATTTTCTAATTGTAACAATTTAGCAATGTGATGATTAATTCCATCAATACTATTATCTAAATTTGTATGAGTTGCATAAATTGCTATATTATTTTTAATTGATTGGATAATTATTCTATCTCGAGAATTATTATTATTAATTTTTTTAATTCCCGAAAAGATAAATGGATGGTGCGATATAATTAAGTTACAATTTGCATCAATAGCTTCTTGTATAGCATGTTCGGTAATATCAAAACACACTAAAATTCCATTTAATAATGTTTCGGCATCCCCAATTAAAAGTCCACAATTGTCGTAATTTTCTTGATAACTAAGAGGAAAAACTTCTTCCAGATATTTTGTAACATCTAATATTTTCATATAGCCCTAAAAAAATAATTTAAACAAACTTAATGTAAAAAATCGAGAAGTAGAAAATAATTTTCAAAAACTGCTTTATTTTTCTCTAAATTGTTGTATCTTTGTTTTTTATGAAATTAATTTAGTTTGTATATTATAAATTAAATATTGCTAATTATCAAATATTTACTATATCCTTTCGGTTTTTTATATGGTTTAATAATGTTTATTCGTCGATATTTTTACAAAATAAACATTTTAAAACGGCACGAATTTAACATTCCAATAATTAGTGTTGGCAACATTGCATTAGGAGGCACAGGCAAAACCCCTCATGTTGAATATTTGATAAACTTACTTTCAAACGACTATCAAACAGCAACTTTAAGTCGTGGATACAAGCGAAAAACAAAAGGATTTATCCATGCAGGAAAACTCGATAATGCCATAACAATTGGAGACGAGCCTGCACAATATTTATCAAAATACAGCGACAAAATAGATGTGGTAGTATGCGAAAAACGAGTAGTTGGAGTTGAAAATATACTAAAATTTGAACGCAAAATTGACCTAATATTATTGGATGATGCATTTCAGCATCTAGCTGTGAAGTCGGGCTTACAAATTGTTCTTTCGGATTTTTACAATATGTTTTACGATGATTATGTGCTACCTTCGGGGCGATTACGAGAATTTAAAAGCACTATTTCGGAAGCAGATATAATAATTGTAACCAAATGTCCTAAAATTGTTTCGCCCTTAGAAATCAAAACGATTTCGGAAAAAATAAACCTTCACAAAAATCAAAAATTAATGTTTTCGCATTATGTATATAGCGATTGGATTCCGCTTACCGAAGCTGCGAAAAAATTTGAATTTACCAAAAAAACATCCAATATATTAATGGTTACAGGTATTGCAAATTCCTATCCATTGCTTGAGCATGTCAGAGATAAATGCTTTGAAATGAAGGAGTTGAAATTTAGCGATCATCAAAATTACACCGACAAACATTTGGGTTTGATCCAAAAAGAGTTTGATTTTTTGATGAGTAAAAATAAAATAATTATTACTACCGAAAAAGATGCGATGCGATTAAGTTGTATGGAAGACCAAAAATCATTACATTTGCTTCCCATTTTTTATGTTCCTGTAAAAGTTGAATTTCAGGAGCCTTATGGAAAACTATTTAACGAACAAATAATAAACTATGTTAGCAAAAATTCAAGAAACCAGTGATTTTATTAAAGCCAATATTAAAACAATTCCCAAGATTGCAATAATTTTAGGGAGTGGATTAGGCGGATTAACTCGTGAAATAACCATCTCGAAATCATTTGATTATCATGAGATACCAAATTTCCCAGTTTCAACAGTAGCCGGTCATGGAGGAAAATTAATTTTTGGCTCCATCAACGGAGTAGAAATAATGGCAATGCAAGGTCGTTTCCATTTTTACGAGGGTTACACCATGCAGGAAGTAACTTTTCCGATGAGAATAATGAAAAAAATTGGGATTGAAACATTAATACTTTCAAATGCAAGTGGTGGAATGAATCCAAGTTTTAGCATTGGCGATATAATGATTATTAGCGACCATATAAACATGTTTCCAAACAATCCTTTAATTGGGAAAAACTATGATGAACTTGGAGCACGTTTTCCGGATATGAGCGAAATTTATGACAAAAAATTAATTGAAAAAGCCAAAATAATTGCTGCTAAAAACAACATCAAAGTACAAGAAGGAGTTTATGTTGGAGTTTCGGGACCATGTTTTGAAACACCAGCCGAATATAAAATGTACCATATTTTAGGAGGAGATGCAGTTGGTATGTCAACAGTTCCAGAAGCTATAGTTGCACGTCATTCGGGAATGAAATGCTTTGCATTTTCGATAATTACCGATTTGGGTGTGGCAGGTCATGTTTGTACTGTTTCGCACGAAGAGGTTTTAGTCGCTGCCAATAAAAGCGAACCATTAATGACAACCATTATCAAACAACTTCTTCCCGAAATTATATAATAAAATTTGACATGAACGAAAATTTCCAAGCCGAAAATTTCAATACCGAAATAGAACAAACTGTTAAACGTCCTACATTTTTGACCGTACTATGCATACTTACATTTATTGGAAGTGGATTTTCGGCAATTTCAAATTTATCGTGGGCTATTTTTTATGATTCTTTTTTAGAGTTTATGGGACAAAACCCAAGCAATCTTTTTCAGCAAGTTTACGAAACCATTCTTGCAACCAGCAGATGGATGTTTGCCTTTGACTTCTTACTATACTTAACTTCTATTGTTGGAGCAATTTTTATGTTGAACCTTAAAAAAATCGGATTTCACATATATACCGTTAGCAATGTTTTATTGGTAATAACTCCTGTTTTTTTTACCGAGAATCAAGGTATCAACTTCTTTGGACTAATGTTCGTTACGGCTCCTTTTATATTACTTTACGGACTTCACTTAAAATACATGAAATAATAAATTAACACAATATAATTATGATAAAAGCAAAAATAAATACCGAAAAAGGAACAATGGATGTTGTTTTTTTTGAACAAGATGCACCAATTACAGTCAAAAATTTTGTAGATCTTTCAAAAAAAGGTTTTTACAATGGACTTACTTTCCACAGAGTAATTCCTGATTTTGTAATTCAAGGAGGTTGTCCTAATGGAACAGGAGCTGGTGGTCCTGGATATAGCATTAATTGTGAACTAGATGGTGGAAATCAATACCATGATAGAGGTGTTTTATCAATGGCACACGCTGGAAGAAACACTGGTGGCTCACAGTTTTTTATTTGCCATAGCCGTAATAACACTTCTCATTTGGATAGACAACACACTTGCTTTGGAAAAGTAGTGGAAGGATTGGAAATAATTGACCAAATTCGTCAGGGTGATAAAATCATTAGTATTGATATTACAACTGAAGATTAAAAAAAAATCTAAGTTTATAGAAAGAAAAAAGGACTCGAATTATCGAGTCCTTTTTTCTTTCTATAATTGGCATTAGTTCTTCACCATCTTAAACGATTGTACTTTTCCTGACTTTTCACTCACTCGAACCATATACATCCCAGGTTTTAAGAAATCCAATTGAATTACTTTATTCCCTTGAATTAGAGTGTTTTCGGAATATACTTTATCACC
>JBBQWB010000109.1:0-9772 GCA_038210985.1 Bacteroidales bacterium | reverse complement strand
AAATTTGGAAGGCACGCTTTCATCGGTAATAAAATTACCTTTATGTCTATCCACATCGCCGTACCAATTGCTGTTTAAATTCCATGCAACCCAATTTGGAACACCTTTTATAGGATTGTAACTAAATGCATATTGTGTTTTAAAAAACAAATAATCATCGCTTGGATTACTATCCCAAGGAACTCCAAAAGCAATATTAAGTTTTGACAAGGAATCTTTAGCATCAAAAACTACAACAGCCTTGTTTTGAGCATTCAACAAGGTGAATGAAAAAAGTAGTGCAAAAAACAGTGAGTATTTTTTCATCTTTACTTTAAAATATCTTCCACAAAGCTAATAAAAAAGGGTTACAGAAACTGTAACCCTAATATTGAATTTGAAAACTTTTAAATTTCAGGTTCCTTTGGAGTGTTTTTACAAACAGCTTCTTCAATTTTGTCTTCAAAAAATAAAGCAACTGAAAGAACTAACGAAAACCATAAACCAAATCCCACGAATTTAATGGAGCTTTTTTCAGCTAAAAAGGCAATCCAAATAAATAAAACAGCATGCATAACTAGGATGACAAGTTTTAAAACCATTAATAATTTACTCTCTTTTTGCCAAACTTGCAATAGTAAAAATGCAGCAGCAGCAGGAATAATAATTGTAAGTAAATTTAAAAGACTGAAACTGTCAAAAATTGTAAAAAACAATCCAAATCCCGATTTTGAGTAACTACCCCATGGTCCGATACTCAAACTAAAATAAGGGAAAAGGATGTACGAGATTAAAATCACGCTGGTAATAATTACAATTGGTTTTTTGATGAAATCTTTAATTTCCATAATGTTTGATTTAAATTAATAAATGATTTGCAAATATAATAAAATATTTGCACATGTTTTATTGTGTTAAACAGTTTTTTCTTTTGGTTAAATAAATTTGATTTATAAAAAAAATCGATATTTACAATTCTTATTCTATTTTTGCATAACAAAGTATAATATAAAAATAAATGAACGATAAAGTAGAAATAGTAATTTGCATGGGTAGCTCTTGTTTTTCACGCGGAAACAAAGAAAACTATCAACGAATAATACAATATTTAAAATTAAACAACTTAGAATCGAGTGTGATTTTTAAAGGAAAGCATTGCATTAGTAAGTGTTCGGAAGGTCCATTAGTAATTATTAATGGAGAGGAACACACTAAAGTAATGTCAGAAGATATTCCACTATTACTTTCGTCCTATTTCGAAAATAAATAACACAAAATGGAATCATTATTTGCTGTTTTAAGCGATAAGTGTACTTTATGTTTTGCTTGTATTCGCAATTGTCCGGTAAAAGCTATCGATATTAATAAAAAAAACGAAAAAGCCGAAATATCCGATTCGCGATGTGTTGGATGTGGAATTTGTTATCATGTTTGTCCCGAAAATGCTATTGTTTATCGAAAAGAAGTTAAAAAAGCAATTTCAATTATCGAACGAAAGGAGATAAATATTGCACTTTGCGACCCAGCCATTGCTTCTGAATTTGAAGACATAAGTGATTATCGTAAGTTTGTAGGAATGCTAAAAATGATAGGATTTACCAAAGTTTATGAAACCTCTTTTGCCATTGATTTAATGGCTCAAGCATATCGAAAACTTTACGATGATTCAAAGGGCAGATTATACATAAGTTCATATTGCAGTAGTGTGGTCGAATATGTCGAAAAATACTTACCCGAACTATTGCCCAATTTAACACCTATTGGCTCTCCAATGTTGATTGCCACGGCTGTTGCTAAAGAAAATCACACCTCCGACAATGCTAACATTTTTTATATTACACCATGTATTTCGGCTAAAACAGAATCGAAAAAATATGACAAAAATCAAGTTCCAGATGTTATTTTAACCTTTGACGAGCTTCGAGAATTATTTACACATTTCAATATTTCCGAAAGTTTTGCAGAAGCGGACGATTTTGATGCTCCTGTGGGAGCAAAAGGCTTACTTTATCCTATTGGAATAGGAATTTTAGATGCGATGAATATAGGTGATTCGGCACTTAATAGCAATGTTATTAGTACCGAGGGATACAAAGATGTTCACGATGCTTTTGCAACATTTGCAAATGATTATACCGATATTAATAAACACATTAATGCATTTTATTGTGAAGGTTGTATTATGGGACCAGGAACAACTTCAAAAACAAATAAATACCAACGCAGCTCAGCCGTTATAAAATATTCGAAAAAAAGGCTTAACGAAGTTCATGAAGATAGTTGGAAAAGTGAAATAGAAAAATATTCACATATTCAATTCGAACCTAATTTTAAATCAAACGACCAACGAAGAAAGGAAGTTTCTCAAGAACTTTTAGAAGATATTCTTTCGGATTTGCACGGTAATCCTCATGTGAAGGATGAGGGATGCGGAGCTTGTGGATTTAAAAATTGCAAAGAATTAGCTCAAGGCATTCAACTTGGAAATGCACATCCCGATATGTGCTTGCGGCGGTCAATTAATAGCCAAAAAGCCTATACCCGTTTTTTACGTCAAAACAACGATCGTGTAAAAATGTATCGGGATGAAATTAATTCACTTAAAACAACGATTGAACATGGCGAAAAAACAATTAATCAAACAGTAGAAACGATAACCAAAACGATTGATAATTTAACTGTAGGAATTCTTTTTATTACTGCCGATTTAAAAATTCACCTTGCAAATCAAAGTTTAGTTAAAATTATAGGCGAAGAAGCAGAATTAATTAATGATGTTATACCTGGCATGAAGGGTGCCGACATCCACTCTTTGTTGCCTCCTTCGGTTAGTAGTGTTCTGGAATATGCCATTACGAATAATGAACCAATACAGAATAAGGATATTGCTATCAATGATAAAAAATTTATTTTAAGTGTTTTCAATATTATCGATAATGAATTGGCTGGTGCAATTTTCCGTTATTTTCATTCCGATGACGTTCGGTACGAAGAGTTTGAAAAGCGAATTATTGAAGTGATTGACCAAAATTTATCCATGGTTCAAAATATTGGATTTTTATTGGGCGAAGGAGCTTCTAACACCGAACGAATGCTTAATTCGGTAATTGAATCATTTAAAAAAGAACAAAAGAAATAATGGATAAGGATTTTTTCATCGAGATAAACCATACTCAGCATAATTACGACAAAGAGCGGATTTGTGGGGATATTTTTTTAACAGATAAAATAGTTGAGGAAAATCGTCGAATTGCTGTATTGTCTGATGGAATGGGACATGGAGTAAAAGCGAATGTGTTGGCAACTCTTACTGCCAAAATGGCGATGAATTTTACCAGAGAACACCGCGACCCAGCTAAAATTGCCGAAACAATTATAAAAACCCTACCTGTTTGTAGCGAACGCCAAATTTCGTATTCAACATTTGCAATTATTGATATTGAAACGGATGGAAAAGTAAATATTATTGAATATGAAAATCCTCGATGCATTATTACTCGTGGAGGTATTCCATTTGAACCCGAGTGGCAATGTATTATATTGAATTTAAAAGATAACGACCGAAAAGAACTACTTTATGGGTCATTTTATGCCCAAAAAGAAGATAGAATAATTATTTATTCGGATGGAGTAGAACAATCGGGAATGGGTACCGACAAAAACCCATTTGGTTGGCACCGCGACTTTATCATGGAGTATGTAATTAGCTTAATAACAAAAACTCCCAATATTTCAGCTACACAATTATCGTCGAAAATTGTTGCAAGAGCAAATATGAACGATAACTACAAGCCAAAAGACGACACAACTTGCGGTGTTGTTTACTTTCGCGACCCACGCAAAATGTTAGTTTGTACAGGTCCTCCATACGAAATGGACAAAGATGAAGAATACGCTCAAATTGTGAAAACATTTAATGGCAAAAAAGTGCTTTGTGGTGGAACTACTGCGGATATTATTGCCAAACAATTGAACCGAAAAATTACCGATAACCTCGAGTTTGAAGATTTTGAATTGCCTCCAATTTCATACATGGACGGTATTGACCTAATTACAGAGGGGATTTTAACACTAAGTAAAGTATATTCGCTTTTAAAACTTTATAATAATAAAACTTACTTAGAAAAAGGACCAGCCGATTTAATAATTAAATATTTTCTCGAAAGCGATATTATCGATTTCATCATTGGCACTCGTATAAATATTGCACACCAGGATCCAAACCTTCCAGTTGATTTAGAAATTAGACGTACAGTGGTTAAAAAGATTGCTCGCCTTTTAGAATCTAAATTTTTTAAGGAAGTTAGCGTGAAATATATTTGAGTTCCAATATTCCATCTTTATATTTTGGAATAAAAGCAATGAAAATTATCTCTTTAATTCTCAATGTGCTTCAATCCAGTTATTTCCCACTTCAATTTGAATATCAATAGGAACATTCAGAGGTAATGCATTTTTCATTTCGGTTTCTATTATTTGTTTCACCGCATCAATTTCGGGTTTATAAACCTCCATCACCAATTCATCGTGAACCTGAATAATGAGTTTTGATTTAAAATTATTTTTAACCAAACAATGAAAAACTTTAACCATGGCAACTTTTATCATATCCGCAGCCGAACCTTGAATAGGGGCATTAATTGCATTTCGTTCGGCAAAATTTCGAACAATAGAATTGCCAGAATTAATATCGCTTAAATAGCGTCTGCGGTGCATTAGAGTTTCAACATAGCCAAATTCTTTAGCAATTAAAATTTGATTATCCATAAATTTTTTCACCTCAGGATATTTTTCAAAATAAGCTTCAATGAGTAATGATGCTTCTTTTCGCGAAATGCTTAATTGTTCGGCTAAACCAAATGCCGAGATGCCATAAATAATACCAAAATTTACAGCTTTGGCTTTACGCCTCATTTCGGGAGTAACATCTTCGGGTTTTATATCGAAAACTTTTGCTGCGGTTGCACGATGAATATCCATTCCGGTTTCGAAAGCTTCGCACATGTTTTTATCACCGCTCATCGATGCAATAATTCGTAATTCTATTTGAGAATAGTCGGCAGAAAGAATTAAATAATCGGAACTGGATGGAATTATTGCCCTGCGAATTTCTTTTCCTTTTTGGGAACGAATGGGTAAGTTTTGCAAATTAGGATTGGTTGAGCTTAATCGTCCGGTTGAGGTTACTGCTTGATTAAAGGTGGCATGAATTCGATTGGTCTTAGGGTTAATGAGCAATGGAAGAGGATCTACATAAGTTGATTTAAGCTTTGTTAAACTTCTAAATTCTAAAATAAGAGGAATAACAGGGTGCTTTTCAATTAATTTTTGCAACACATCTTCTCCGGTTTGATATTGCTTTGTTTTTGTTCGTTTGGCTTTGGCATCTATGAGAATTTTTTCAAAAAGAATTTCGCCAAGTTGCTTTGGCGAAGCAATATTAAAAACTTCGCCAGCCAATTCAAAAATTTGCTTTTGGATAAGTTCAATTTCTTTTTTAAGTGTGTCCGAAAATTGATTTAGGGCTGTTTTATCAATACTTACTCCGGCTAATTCCATTTCGCACAGCACTTCGGTTAAGGGTAATTCTACCTCGGAATATAAACGATATGCAGGGTTCGATTTTATGTCATGAATGATTTTGGAAGATAATTGTAAAAATAAATCGGCTCGTTCGCACAAACTATTTTTTACCGATTCGATTAATGCGGAAGAAAGCTGTGGAAGGGAGTGTTTTTTTGAGTCGAATAAATCATCGATGTTTATTGGATCATATTTTAAGAAAGTCTGGCATAAATAATCGAAACCATGACGAGTTTCGGGCTGAATTATGTAATGAGCCAGCATTAAATCATGACAGTTTTGCGGAAAAGGCAGTCCGATTTTTTTGAATCGTGAAAAATTTAATTTTAAATCATAAGTGATTTTTTCGGCTTTTGAATTCTTGAAAAAATTCGACAAAAGTGCTATAAAACTATCCCTATTATCATTTCCAAACAAAGGGATATAAAAAGATTCATGTTCGTTGTTAGAAAAGGCTATTCCGATTGGTTCCGAGTCAATTATCCCAACATTTAATCCAGTAATGAAAAATGAAAATTTATTCAATTTTTCAAGATTTTCAAGTCGAACTACCAGATCTTCGGTAGATGCAACTTGTGTATAAGAAGATTCTTCTAATTTCAGTTTTTTAAAAATACTTGATGATTGAAAAGACTGATCATCGTCAAGTTCCGAAAACAGATTTGGTTCCCCATCCGAAAACATCATATAAGCCTGTTTCCCTTCTGTTGCAGGAGGTGGTTTAACCGAAAAGTCGGTAAAAATTCTATTTGCTAAAGTTCTGAATTCCAGTTCTTGAAATATTTTTTTGAGTTCAGGCAAATTCAAATTTTCGTATTTTAATTTATCTTCTTCAAATTCTAGTGGAACATCTAAAATAATGGTAGCTAATTTCTTAGATAATAAGGCTTTTTCTGTATTTTCGATAACTTTTTGACGGAGTTTTTCGTTGCTAATTTCCTGCACGTTTTCAATCATGTTTTCGATAGAACCAAACTGAGCTACCAGTTTTTTTGCGGTAACTTCGCCAACTCCAGGAATTCCAGGGATATTATCCACGGCATCGCCCCACAAACCCAAAATATCAATAAATTGCTTTGGATTTTTGATTTCATATTTTGCACAAAAATCGGAAGTTTTCACAATTTGTGCTTTTTCGCCCATTTTTGCAGGTTTGTAGATATGAATTGTATCGCTTAATAATTGTCCGAAATCCTTATCTGGGGTCATCATTAACACTTCAAAACCAGCTTCGGAAGCTTTTACAGCAATGGTTCCAATAATATCATCTGCTTCGTATCCATCTAGTTTTAAAATTGGAATTCCAAAACCTGTAACAATTTGTTTAATATATGGTAAAGCGTTTATAATATCATCTGGAGTGGCTTGTCTATGTGCTTTATAATCAGCATAATCAATCACTCGCAAAGTGGGTGCATGCGAATCGAAAACAACGCCAATATGAGATGGTTTTTCGTTTTTTAAAATATCGTATAGAGAGTTTGTAAATCCTAAAATAGCAGATGTATTTAAACCATTTGAGGTGATTCGTGGATTTTTATTTAATGCGTAATAAGCTCTGTAAATAAGAGCCATGGCGTCAAGCAGAAAGAGTCGTTTTATGTTCATAATGATGGTAAGATTTTCCACAAAGTTAAGAAAATAATTTTCCTAATTGGAGTGTTTTGAAAAGGGGATTTATTTAATGACCAATTTTAAATTTAAAGTGTAATTTAAAGGTGTATCTTTTTGAAGTTGGAAAATTGCCACGGAAAATCGTTTCGTTGATTCCATATCGGATACTGGGTGTAATTGAAAATTTAAAACTTCCAAATACCCTCCGAAATAGCTATTTTGTTTAATCAGCTATCATAAAGTGTGTATTATTGTATTTTGAAGTAAGTGTTGAAAATACTATTCTTTGTGAACTAATCGTAAAATTAATGGATGTTTTTTTAGCTCAAATTTCTACTGTTTTTAGCTTAAAAATTTGCTCGAATGAGCTATAATAGATCGAGAAATGAAATTTTGATAGTACAATTGGTATAAATTTTTGATAGGTGTCCAAAAGAAAACGTCGTGTTTACTGTTTCTAATTGATTAAAATATGCTTTTCAAGTTTTTTTTTATTTTGAGATAACAGATATTTTATATCTTTACGGCAAATTAAATTATATGAAAAAACTCTTTTTAGTTTCCATTCTTTTTATCCTAAATATCTCAGCCTTTTGTCAAAAAACGACCATTGAAGGAACAATTACTGGTGCTTCAAACGCTAAAATTTATCTTGAATATTTCGATTTTCACAATAATCCAATCATCGATTCTGCAATTGTGAATGAAAAAGGAGTTTTTAAGTTTAGTACAATTATTAAAAATTATGGTTTTTATCGAATGAATTATAATCAGAGCAAAACCTTAATAGTTTTAAAACCAAACGAAAAAATAACATTAACCATTGATCCAAATCAAAATTATACGGTTTCACAAAGTAAAGGATCTGAAGAAATTAAGCAAATTACGGAGTTTCAAAATCTTGAACGCTTTTATAAAAACAAGCAAGATAGCATAAATAAAGTTTTTCAAACATATAACGAAGCCGGAAACACTCAATTTAACTTGCAACTCCAACAAGATTACCAAAAAACAGACGTAGATAAACAAACGGCATATAAAAATTTAATATTTTCAAAGCCAAATTTACTGTGTAATTTAATTTTTGTGGAACAGCTTCCTTTTGAACAGTTTTTTGAAGTTCACGATACGGTTTGTAAATCGTTAATTGGAAATTTTAAGGATAATGTTTTTGTGATAGAAATGAATAAAAAAATCAGTTCTCAACAAAGCTCACAAATAGGACAAGTTGCTCCCGAAATTTCGTTGCCCGACACGGCTGGAAAAATCACTAAACTTTCATCGCTTCGAGGAAAATATGTGTTAATCGATTTTTGGGCGTCATGGTGTGGTCCTTGCCGTCGCGAAAATCCAAATTTGGTTCGAGTTTACAATCGCTTTAAAGATAAGAATTTCGAAATTTATGGAGTTTCACTTGATAAATCGGGTCCAAATTGGACAGTTGCCATAATAAAAGATAACCTTACATGGATTCATGTTAGTGATTTAAAATATTGGGAATCTGAAGCTTCTGCTCTTTATGGTGTTAAAAGTATTCCTTATTCAGTGTTAATCGACCCAAACGGAAAAATAGTTCAAAAAGGACTTAGAGCAGATAGTTTGGAGAAAATACTAGAAACGCTTTTGAAATAATTAATTTTAACTAATTGATAGTTAGCGGTTTAATTTTTTTTTAAAATGGCATACATTTTGCAAAGAGACGCTCGCTTCATTTGAAAAACAGAATGATTAAAAGGAGTTAGAAATTTTGTATTTTTACAAACTATTTTGATTTAATGATTTCTATAAAAATAATTATTTATTAAAACCTAAAAAATGAAAAACACCAAAACTTATTCTTCCGTACGTCAATTTATGATTTTGTTTATACTTGGAATTTTTTTGACAGGAAATATGCTTCAAGTTTCAGCTCAAAAGGTAAAAGAAACCAAAAAGGTAGAAACTACTACGAAAAAAAAGGTTAAACCAATTGACAAAGCAAAACCTGTAACAAACACTAAGATAATTGACGATAAAGCAAAAACAAAACCTGCAGTAACAACTACGGCAAAACCTGTTGATAAAACACCAAAAGAACAAACTGTTCAAACAACCCAAGAACCAACTTACGAGCCAATAGTTGAAAATTTACCCAAAGGAAAGATAGATTGGACTGAACAGTATGTCGAATCTAAAGGGATGTCGGTTATAGATAATGAAAAATTTAAAAATCCCGCACAAGCTAAATTAATGGCTCGTCGCGGTGCAATTGTTGACGCTCAACGAAATTTGTTGGAAATAATAAAAGGTGTTAGAGTCGTTTCCGAAACAAAAGTAGTGGATATGATTACCGAAAGTGATTATATATTATCACAAGTGGATGGTGTTATTAAAAATGCTCAAATAATAGGTGAACCTGTTGAAAAAGATGGATACATTGAAGTAACTATGAGGGTTCCATTATATGATAAGGGCGGAGTTGCACCTGCAATTTATAAAAACTTAGAACAAAAATCGAAAAAAGCAACCATGGGGAAAACCACTATTCCTTTTGAAACTGGAAATTCGGAAGAAATTAAAACTGAAGATATTACCGATATGGTTTTCAATTTTAATG
>JBBQWB010000108.1:0-10181 GCA_038210985.1 Bacteroidales bacterium | reverse complement strand
TAATCCACTCTGTATAAGTCTCAAAGATAGAAAAAATCTTTTCTTTATGTGGAATTGTTTCGCCTTTGATAATCCTGCGTTCTAGTAAGTCAATGTGTTTTTCGAGCATTGATTGATAGTATTCCAATTCCAGATGTAAATCAATCAATGGTAAGTTTTTCTTCTCTTTTTTCAATTTCTCTAAAAACAAAAAAGCAATTTTCAAATATTTTGTTGCTGCTTTTAGTTGTCGTGCATCTTTGTTCTTTCCCCCAGATCATGCTCAAAATTAGTCATTTCAAATTATATATCAAAGAAAAAAAGGTAAAGATTCAAGAAAGTTATTAACCGTTAATTGTTGATAGTCAAAGATTTATGCTGATATTTGCAGACACTAAATAAGTAATGCAAATTATCAAAATAAAAAACCATTAAAAATGTCCATTAGAGAACATCGTCTTTTGAAAACCATTAAAAATGTCTATTATACCACAATTTACATCCTTCAGGATTGAGGCAAATAAATTGGTGAAAATCTGTAAAAAACTACCCCATAGATTTATTATTGTTTCTACTAAAATGATAATCAATGGAATAAATTGTCATTATTTATTTTTGTCGGTCAGTAATATAAAAAAATCTATTTTTGTTTTTTATTTCAGAAATATGAAATTTGTAAATTGCTTGCTTTTAGTCTCTTTAATTTTCTTTTATTCGTGTGGGCAGCCCAAAAATGCCAACGACAAACGAACGGTTTTCCGCTATAACGAATCTTCGGGTATAAGCTCCTTAGACCCAGCCTTTGCTCGTGACCAAGCAATAATTTGGGCATGCAATCAGCTGTATAATGGATTAGTGCAAATTGATGATAGCATGACAATTCAGCCTTGCATTGCTAAAAGTTGGGAAATATCTACCGATGGAAAACAATATACTTTTTATTTGCGAAAAGATGTTCGATTTCATGCTACCGAATTTTATAATTTCGATGATAGTAGGAGGGTTGTGGCTTCCGATTTTGTATATAGTTTTAATCGAATAATTGATTCAAAAACAGCTTCGCCGGGTTCTTGGGTTTTTTCAAATGTTGCTCGAATTGAAAATGGGAAATTAGATGCTAAAGCGATAAATGACAGTATTTTGCAAATTATTTTGTCCAAACCGTTTCCTCCATTTTTGGGTATATTAAGCATGCAATATTGTTCGGTAGTGCCACATGAAGTAGTTGAAAAATATGGAAAAGATTTCCGAAATCATCCAGTTGGTTCTGGTCCATTTAAATTTAAAATGTGGAAAGAAGGAGTGAAGGTGGTTTTTTCAAAAAACGAAAATTATTTTGAAGTTGAAGATAACCAGCAGCTTCCATTTTTAGATGCGGTTGCAATTACATTTGTGGTGGACAAGCAGTCGGCTTTTTTAGAGTTTGTAAAAGGAAATCTTGATTTTATTTCAGGGATTGATGCAACATATAAAGATGAGCTATTAACTTCGGGTGGTAAACTGAATTTAAAATATCAAAGTAAATTTAAAATGCTCACTCAACCCTATTTAAATACTGAATATCTTGGATTTATGGTGGATCCGAATTTGCAAATCGATAAAAATAATCCATTGATGATTAAGGAAGTTCGTCAAGCCATTAATTATGGTTTCGACCGTCAAAAGATGATGCAGTTTTTGCGAAATAATATTGGAACAGCTGGCAATAACGGAATTATTCCGAAAGGACTTCCGGGTTACAACGAAAGAGCTGAATTTGGATATAGTTATAATCCCGAAAAATCTCGTAGTTTATTGGTTAAGGCTGGTTTTTCCGAAGGAAAAGGCTTGGCAACCATCACGTTGTCGGTTTCTTCTTCGTATCTGGATTTAAGTCAATACATTCAAAGTGAGTTGTCGAAAATTGGAATTCGCATAAAAATTGAGGTAAATCCACCAGCAACTCAACGCGAAATGGTGTCAAAGTCGAAACTAGCTTTTTTCCGAGGTTCATGGATTGCCGATTATCCCGATGCTGAAAATTATTTATCACTTTTTTACAGTAAAAATTTTGCTCCCGAAGGACCAAATTATACGCACTTTTCAAATACCGAATTCGACAAATTATACGAAAAATCACAATCCGAAATCAATGATTCTGCCCGTTTTTCAATGTATATGAAAATGGATAGCATCATGATGTCCGAAGCACCCGTAATTATTCTCTATTACGACCAAGTTATCAGATTAGTACAAAACAACGTTCAAAATTTAGGAAATAATTCGATGAATTTATTGACTTTGAAAAGGGTGAAGAAAAATTAATGAATTGGATTGAAATCTATAAATTGATTTGTAGAGAATATGAATAGCAGTAAACTGTAATTTTATTTCCAAATTTTCAATTTGTATTTGTTCGAGCCCCCCGTAAACGTAGGTTAAAACATCCTCGAAAAATCACAAAAATCGAAGATTTTTTATTTTTAGGGACACATCATTACATCAGCTAATCATCACATCATCACATCATAATGAGACCTTGCAAGCAAAACTATAATTCTAATATCAACCCATCATAAGCCAAGTGCGTCGATTTGGGTAGCAATTTTTCTACTTCTTCATGTTTTCCCATCCTATGGCTGATGTGTGTAAAATATGCTGCTTTTGGTTTTAGTTCATTTACAATAGCGATGGCTTCTTCCAAATTAAAATGCGAGTAATGTTTCCAAATTCGAAGGGCATTAATTACTAGTATATTAGCATTTTTCATTTTTTCTTTTTCTATACCCGAAATAAAGCTGGCATCGGTAATATAAACAAAGTCTTTAATTCTAAAACCATATACTGTCATGTTTAAATGCAAAACTTCAATAGGAATTATTTCAGTTTTAAGGATAAAAAATGGTTTATTTTCGATGGTATGTAAGTTCATTTCTGGAACTCCGGGATATTTATTTTTGTCGAATGCATAATGAAAATCTTTTTTAACTACTTCAATGGTTTCTTCATTGCCATAAATATCCATTGGTTTTTGCAATAGGTAATTAAAAGCTCTCACGTCGTCTAAGCCACCAATATGGTCTTTATGCGAGTGGGTGAGGAGGATGGCATCGAGTTTAGTAACGTTTTCGCGAAGCATTTGTTGCCGAAAGTCCGGACCCGCATCTATTGCTATATTTAATCTATCAACTTCAATATAAACAGATGAACGCAATCGATTATCTTTTTTATCAAGCGATTGACATACCGAACATTGGCATCCAATTATTGGAACTCCTTGCGATGTGCCTGTGCCTAAAAAGGTAATTTTCAAGAGTTGAAATTTATGTTTACAAAAAATTTAATGTCTAATGTTGCAAAATTACGCTTTATTCATCATGTGTAAAGCTAAAACATTGAAAAAATCAAAAAAAAGAATTGAATATTAAAAACAAATCAAAAAAAAATTGTGTATGTTTGTTAAAAAATTGGTTTACCCAAATTAAACTATTGTGATTGATTCAATAAAACGTTTTTTTCAAAAGAAAGAGATTCGTAAAAATCTCAAAATTCTTAATCGTAGGCTTGTCTTTCAAAGTATTGAACAAGCAAAAACGATTGGAGTGGTATATGTTGTGGAAGATGAAGCAGGATATATTAGGGTAGATAATTGGATTAAAAAATTGTTTGCTACTGGTAAAATTATTCGTGTAATTGGATATCATCATTCCGACAATGTTCCTCATTATTGTATCCCAAAATTAAAACATGAATATTATTGCAAAAAAGATGTAAATTGGTTTGGAAAACCTATTCGAGCTTCGGTAAACGACTTTATAATTGAGCCTTTTGATGTTTTAGTTGATTTAACTATGGTGGATAATTATACGATTAAACACATTGTTTCTTCTTCTAATGCGAGCATGAAAATTGGTTGTAAAGTGGATGGATACGAAGAAATTTATGATTTAATGATTTCGCTAAATGATGAACATGATATGGATGATCTCATTTATTTTGTAGAGTCATATACAAAACAACTAAAAGGAGAATAATTTATGCATAAGAATTTTACAGGAACAGGGGTTGCATTGGTAACACCATTTACAAAAGATGGAAAAGTGGACGAACTGCGATTTCAAAAACACATCGATCATTTAATAACTGCAGGAGTTGATTATTTGGTAGCTCTAGGAACTACTAGCGAAGCTCCAACCCTTTCGTCGGAAGAAAAATTAAATGCAGTTAAGTCAATAATTGAAGTAAATAACAATAGAGTGCCTTTGATGGTTGGTGCTGGAGGAAATTGCACAAGCGAAGTTGTAGAATGTTTTAACCGATTTAATTTGGCTGGTGTAGATTCTTTTTTGTCTGTTGCTCCTTATTACAACAAGCCATCTCAAGAAGGGATTTATCAACACTATTCAATGCTTGCAAAATCTACACCTAAACCACTAATAATATATAATGTGCCAGCTCGGACATCGGTTAATATTGTTGCCGATACTACCCTAAAGCTAGCTTACGAATTTGATAATATTATTGGAGTAAAAGAAGCCTCGGGTATTATGAATCAAATAATGAAAATTATTAAACATAAACCCGAAAATTTTATTGTTTTGTCTGGCGATGATGCCATTACACTGCCGTTGCTGTCGGTTGGTGTGGACGGCGTTATTTCGGTTATTGCAAATGCATATCCCGAAGAATTTTCATACATGGTTGAGTTGGCTCGTAAGGGTAATTTTTCTCAAGCTCAAAAAAATCATTATTTATTACTCGATATTATTCAAGCATGTTTTAAAGAGGGAAGTCCTGCAGGTGTTAAAGCCGTTTTGCACCTGCAAAATAAAATGGAAAATGGACTTCGCCTTCCATTAACTCCTGTTTCTAAAGAACATTACGAATACATAAAAAAAATAATTATATAAATTTCAAAATATGAAGAAGTTGTTTTTTTGTTTTATTATTTTATCCATTTTATGGACAAAAAACGGATTTTCTCAAACATTTATAGCAGGAACTCCCGAACAATTAATTAATACCGTTCAAACCATCAATAATGGAATTGATGTCCGTTTTGTAGTGAATGATAAAACAGATATAATTAACTTCGACCAAATTGTTTCGGTTGACAATGTAAGTCTTTCGCCTGAGGGTGATTATGTTGTTACAGGCTATCTTTTCCCCGAAAAGCTTATGGATTTTATAAATATGAACGTGTCGTTCCAAATGGATGATTTAACCCATACTAAGGCTTTTACTATGGCAACCACATATGCAGATATGCTAACTTGGGATAAATATCCAACTTACCAAGCGTATCTCGACTTAATGGCGTATTTTCAAACTACCTATCCTAATTTATGTAAAATTGATACCATTTCAGCTTCCACGCCAGGTGGTCGTAAAATATTAGCAGCTCATATAACTTCAAATGTGAATGTTGCAGCCGATAAACCTCAGTTCTTTTATTCAAGCTCAATGCATGGCGATGAAATTACTGGCTATTATTTTATGCTTCGATTAATTCATTATTTACTATCAAATTATGGAACAATTCCTCGCGTAACAAACATTGTAAATGGTATCGATTTATGGATTTGTCCAGCTGCAAACCCTGATGGAACTTACAAATCAGGAAATAATGCAGTAGGAAATAATCCTGTGTCCACTCGAAATAATTTTAATGGCAAGGATTTAAATCGAAATTATCCCGATCCACGAACTGGAAACCCAACAGCAACATACGCTCCAATTCAGCCCGAAACTTATGCATTTATGACATTTGCTTCAAACCACCATTTTGTGATGGGAGCAAATTTTCACGGTGGTGCCGAAGTGCTAAATTATCCTTGGGATACATGGGCAAGTGGCACAAAAACTCATGCAGATAATCCTTGGTGGGTTTTAATTTCGCGACAATATGCCGATACTGCTCATACAAACTCTTCTATTTCATATATGGTGGATGAAAGTAACGGAATAACAAATGGAGGTGATTGGTATGTAATAACTGGTGGACGACAAGATTATATGAATTGGTGGCAAAAATGTCGTGAAATTACAATTGAAGTATCCGCTACTAAAGCCGTTGGAACGGAACTTCTTGGAAATTATTGGGGATATAATTACAAATCCTTACTTCAATTGCTTGAACAATCTTTATATGGATTTAGAGGCATAGTTACAGATGCACAAACGGGAAATCCAATTGTTGCCAAAGTTTTTGTAAACAGCCATGATGCGGATAGCTCTTTTGTTTATTCCTCGCTCCCTGTTGGAAATTATCACCGCCCTATTAAAGCCGGAACATATAGCGTAACTTACTCTGCACCTTGCTACAAATCGCAAACACATACCATCACAGCGCAAGATTTTCAATCAATACGTTTAGACGTAGCTCTACAACAAGGTGCATACGTAAAATTTATAGCAAACGATACGATTACTTGCTCAAAAACCATTGCCTTTGTTAATCAATCCGATTCTACCCAAACTAATAATCAATGGTTTTGGTCGTTTGGCGATGGTTCTACTTCTTCAATTGCTAACCCAACACATACGTATGCTAGCGATGGAAGTTATACAGTAAAATTAAAATTAATTAATTCCTGTGGACAAGCTGATTCACTTATTAAAACAACATACATTCAAATTCACTCTCCTTCCTTGCCAACTGCCGAAGATGTGGTTAGATGTGGAAATGGTTTAGTAACTTTAACTGCTCAAGGTAGTAATGTAATTCGTTGGTATAATCAAGCTATAAATGGAACATTATTAGCCGAAGGAAATACATATACTACTCCTTCTCTTACTGGAACTACAACGTATTATGTTGAAAATTATGAATATGCCGATACCCTAAAATTTGGCGACACTTGTTCTAGTTCGCTAGGTTCATATTTTACAGGTTCAAATAGCCATGGTTTATTTTTTAATGCGATAACGGATATGAAAATTATTTCGTTGGTAGTTAATGCTCAAACATCATCTACACGAACAATTTATGTTTTTAATAGCACAGGGGATACAATTGCTTCTGCTACCAAAACAGTTCCTGCTGGAGTTAGTAGGGTAGCGGTAAACTTTGATATTCCACAAGGGAATGCATATCAAATAACAATTAGTGCAACAACTGGAATGTTTCGCAAGTCATCTGGCGGCACTTATCCATATTCGATACCTGGTTTAGTTGAAATATATGGAAATACAGCTAATAATTTTGTTAATTATTATTGGTTTTACAATTGGCAAGTTCAAGCAAAAGGCTGTTCAAGTAACAGAGTGCCTGTTCATGCAATTATTTCCGATTTGGCACCAGGAAATATTTCTCAAATTAATGGAGATGCAGCAGTTTGCACAAATCAACAATCCATTTTGTTCGAAGCCACAGCATCCGCTAATGCCAATACTTACGAGTGGATTTTGCCAGCTGGTTTTGTAGGTCAAAGCGATTCAAGTAAAATTCTAGTAAACATTCTTCCAAGTGCTCAATCTGGAACAATTTCGGCTAGAGGTGTAAGCAATTGTGGAAATTCAGCATACAAAACAAAGTCAGTTACGGTTAATTCTGCTCCAACAACACCTGGTGCAATTACAGGAGATTTATCTGTTTGTGCAGGAGTAAATAACATACAATATTCAATATCCTCGGTTTCTGGAGCTGATACATATGTTTGGAATTATCCTAATGGCTATACTCCAATAGGAACAGCAACAGGAACTACGATTCAATTTAACGTGGCACAAAATGCAACATCTGGTATTGTATCCGTTGCTGGACAAAATTCATGTGGCACAAGCACTGCAAATAATGTTAATGTAGTAGTTCGTTCTGCACCTGCTCAGCCATCCCAAATTACTGGAGCTTATACCGTGTGTCCAAATTTGACAAATATTAATTATCAAGTAGCAATCGATATTAATGCCGACGATTATCATTGGACTTTGCCAGCTGGAGTAACAGGAAGCAGTTCAATAAATTCAATAAATGTTGCATTTGCCTCCAGCGTTACAAATGGAGCTATTCAGGTTTATGCTAGTAATCAATGTGGAAATTCGTCATTGGTGTCATATAATTTTGTGCTTGGAAGTGCACCTCAAAATATTGGCTCCATTATTCTCCCTTCTCAAATTTGTCAAGGAAACAGCAATGTGGTTGTGTATGTGGATCCAGTAAATAATGCAGATTCTTATTTATGGTCGTTACCAACGGGTATCAGTGGTTCATCAAACACAAATTCGATACATTTAAACATCGCTTCAAATGCTCCTTCGGGTTTAATTTCTGTTGCTGCAGCAAATGCTTGTGGTAGTGTTGCAAGTAATTCTTTGGTAAATGTGTTATCCTTGCCAACAATTACCTCCATCTCACAATTCGATACAGTTTGTGTGGGTCAAGTGTTTGTAGTCGATGTAATTACACCAAATTCAAATACTTATGAGTGGAGTTTTTCAAACAACTTAAATGGTTATAGCGACTCATCATCTATTGAATTAACTCCTTTTAATGGAACTTCAGGCGTTTATTTTGTAAAATTAGCGAACGAATGTGGTGAGTTAACTTCTTTAGCAAACAATTTTCATATTGCCGATTTGCCCGATGCAGCTTTTGCATATCAAACCAATGGATTATCAGTGCAATTTTTGAATCAATCGGTCAATTATTCTCAATATTTATGGAATTTTGGCGATGGTTCTACTTCTCTCGAAAATAATCCAACACATTTGTTTACGTATGCTGGAACATATTCTGTTTCTCTGATTGTGGATAATACTTGTGGACAAGATTCGATAAAATATGATATTGCAGTGCTTAACACGTCTATCGATGAGAAATTAGAATCAAGTATTAGATTGTATCCAAATCCAAGCGAAGAATTATTAAATATTGTATTTCAATCCCAAAAGAAAGATTTTACAATTGAAATATTCGATTTTACAGGTAGAAAAGTATGGGAAAATAACTTTACTTCTATTGAAAATCAAAAGCATATAATTATTAATGTGAATGATTTCAGTTCCGGAATGTACTACGTTAATGTTTCTGGTTTATGGAAACCTATGAAATTTGTAGTTAAGTAATATAATGAAGAGATTTGTATTTTTTTCAGTCTTTCTTTTTCTGCTTTCTGTAAAATTTACCACGAATGCTCAAGTTTATTGGTGTTTTCAAGTCGAAAAAAACTCTTCGATTTTGCAAGAACTGCTTGAAATTAAGGTAAAATACAAAAATGATAAAGACAAGTGGATTCGTTTAAAAAGCTACAATATATTATATGGTAATCAACCTGTGATAGGTTATCCGTACTATTATCATCTAAAACTACCAACTAAAACCAAAGAATTTGAGTTGCAAATAAACGGACAAACGTTTACTAAGAAAGTTAATTTCTACTCTATTCCAGATACGGTTAAGCCAGAGACATTGTTTTTGATGAATAATATTAATACAGGTTCGGGAATTAAAAAAATCCCTTTTTTATATGCCATTTCCAAAGTTTACAAGACTAATATTGATACTAATATTTTGACCATTGAAAAATATAGTTCGCTACCATCTTTAAAATCAGAGAAGTATTACTTTAGCGAAAATAGTTCTATTAAAATTGATTTGAAAGCAAAAATGCTTGATTTGGGGAAATATGAAAAATTAAAGATTGCTGGATGTGGAGCACCTGGGACGAGATACATTATTCAGAAGTGGGGCGAAACAGGATGGTTTAATTATTTGAACACATGGGAGTATAAATGTATAACTACGTATCACGAAATTTCGGAGCATAAATTTGCGATTCAACTACCCGATAAGGGGTGTTATCGTCTTTTAGTTAGTGGAATTAAGGGTGAAAGGGGTAAAATAATAGATGTTTATTCCAATATTTTCTTTGTCAGATAAAATTATTTTTCTGAATAACAATGCTTTAGGTATTTAATGTGAAAATAATCAAAAAAATATTTGGTAGATAATATTTAATGATTAATTTTGCAGTCCCAATTGATTTAATCAAAAGGGAATTCAAAAAAGAAAAGTTCTTTGAATTATTTAGTGAGACAAAAAATAAAGCAAATATCCAGGTAAACATACCAAAAGAAATAGCCAGAACAAAACTCAAGTTTATATACAACGGAGAGTTTGATCCTGGCTCAGGATGAACGCTAGCGGCAGGCTTAATACATGCAAGTTGAACGGATATAGATTAAGCAATTGATTTATATTAGTGGCGCACGGGTGCGTAACA
>JBBQWB010000107.1:0-10288 GCA_038210985.1 Bacteroidales bacterium | reverse complement strand
TTCAATACGCTTATATGGTCGTCATTACAGTCGTTTTCAAGATCATGTGGGATATGTAAAAGCTTCCATATCAATAGGGATTTTTAGTTTTGTTGGACCACATTCCCTCATTATGCCCGGAACCAAAATTGGGAAAGGTTGCATTGTGAGTGCCTATAGTTACGTAAAAGGGGAGTTCCCTGATTTTTCAATTATTTCGGGTAATCCAGCAAAAGTGATAGGGGATACACGTTCTTTGGATGAAAAGTATATTAAGGAAAATCCTGATTTAGAATTTTATTATAAAAGTTGGCAATCATAATTCCGATGAAAAAATTATTAATTATTAGTACTAATACTATTCATGTAGTTAACTATATTCATTTGATTCGTGACTATTTTGATGAAATTCATCTTATTACTAATACGAAAGAAGAAATTTTTTTCTACGGTGATGTGAAAATATCATACACCGATTTCTCCATTCGAAACCCAATTTCTTTTTATAAAAGTATTGGCTTTATTCGAAATATTATCAATAAGGAGAATCCATCAATAATTCATGTTCAACAAATTACCAACAATGCTTTTTTGACAATTTTAGCCAACAGAAAAAAGAATATTCCTGCCATTTATACGGCATGGGGAAGTGACGTATTAATCAATCCAAACAAAAGTTTTTTGTTATCAAAAATGATAAAATATATTCTCCGTCATGCACAATATTTTACTTCCGATTCTAAGTTTATGTCAGATGTGATGGACAAAATGGCTGGGAGGAAACTGAATACGCTGATAGCCAATTTTGGAATTAATATTGAATGTTCTAAAATTGCCGAAAAACAAAATGTTATATATTCAAATAGACAATTAAAGAAGCTTTATCGAATTGATAAAATAATTGAAGCATTTGCTCGATTTATGTTGAATAAAAAATCAAACGATTGGAAATTAATAATTGGAGCCGATGGCGAAGAAATACTAGTACTCAAAGCATTGACTAAAAAATTAAAAATTGAAAATAGTGTTGATTTTGTTGGTTGGCTTAACAAAGAACAAAATTCATATTATTATAATGTTGCCAAATACTATATCTCTATTCCAGAATCAGATGCCACATCAATAAGTCTCTTAGAAGCGATGGCTTTGGGTTGCATTCCAATACTTTCAGATTTGCCCGCAAATAGAGAATGGGTAGAGCACGGACGGAACGGAATTATTGTAAATAATTTGAATCATAACTTTATTGAAGAAGCTCTTAAAATAGATTATAATGCTGCTATCGATATCAATAGTAGAATAATTGCAGAGCATGGCACAAAAGAGGCAAACAGAGAAAAATTTATCAAATTTTATGAACAGATAATTTCCAAAGCCTTATGATTAAAGTCTGCCATATATCAACTGTACATTATGCCTTAGATGATCGGATATTCTACAAAGAATGTGTCTCTCTATCTAAAGCGGGCTTTGATGTTTCACTCATTGTGAAATATCATAAAAATGATATTATTGATGGGGTGAAAATCTGTGCTCTTCGAGACAAAAATAGTAGAAGTTACCGTCTTTTATCGCAATTTATAGCTCTTTTTAAAGCTGTTAAAACGAATGCCAAGGTGTATCATTTTCATGATCCAGAATTAATGTTTATTGGTCTTGCCCTGCGATTATTTGGAAAAAAAGTAATATATGATGTGCATGAAGATATTGTAAAACAAGTTTATTATAAAAAATGGATTAAGTTTACTTTTGTCAGGGCAACTTTATCCAAAATTATTAAATATTCAGAAAAATTTTGCATACTCTTTTTTACAAAAATAGTAGTGGTTACAGATGATATCGCAGTGAAATTTTCTTCCAAAAAAACGGTCTTAATTAGAAATTTTCCGATTGTTGAACTAATTGATAAACAGTCCATTGATAAAAGTAAAGAGGATGGTGTCACTCGGTTGATTTATGCTGGAGGACTCACCGAAGTCAGAGGCATCAAAGAAATTATATCTTCGTTGCAATACATTCATGAAGATATTGAATTGCTTCTTTTAGGTCCTTGGGAATCAGATGAATACTTGAAAGAATGTCAAAGTATTCCTTCGTGGGAAAAGGTGAAATATATTGGAAAATTAAATTTAGAAGATGTATATCCTTTCATAAAGTCATCCGATATAGGTCTGTCATTGCTCTATCCTGCAAAGAATTATTTAACGAGTCTTCCGGTAAAAGCTTTTGAATATATGGCTTGCGAAAAACCCATGATTATGTCTGATTTCCCATATTGGAAAGAAGTTTTTACAGATGTGGCTCTTTTTTGTGATCCCAAAAATCCCAAAGAGATCGCTTCTTGTATACAAAACTTTATGGATGACAGAAAATTGGCTAATGATATGGGAAAAAAAGGGCGTGAACTGATTTTGGAAAAGTTTTCATGGGAATCTGAAAGTTTGAAACTCATCAATATGTACAAACAATTATTAAGAAAATAGAGCTTATGGCACTAGAAATAAAACAGATAGAAAAACAAATTTATACTGACTTTTGCATAGATACTGGAGGGGTTTTTAGTAGTGCTGATTGGATGAAAATATATTCCTATAAACTGACTTTTTGTGGTGTTTTTGATAACGGAACAAGGATAGTGGCTGCATTTTACTACTATTCCGATACTTTAGCAGGAATTCCATATCTGCATTGTCCGCCATATTCTCCATATAATGGCTTTGTTTTGGGGCTCAGCAGTAAAAATTATGCTGCTCAAAAGGGAGAAATGAAAAAAATAATGGAAATAATAGCAGAATATTTTGACAAATTTACGTTTAAATCCATAGTTAAGATTTCATTTCCTTCGGAATGCGTTGATATGCAGCCTTTCATATGGCAAAAATTTAAGGTTATTCCTAATTACACCTATCAAATTTCACTGCTTCAAACTCTGGAAGAAATTTCTGCAAAAATGACTACGGAGCGAAGAAATGATATAAAAAAAGCAACGAAAGATGGGGTTGTGGTTGAAAAAATAACGGACTATTCAATTGTTCAAAAACTGATTGAGAATACTTATGATCGCAAGTCTATGAAAGTTAATGGACCGATGCTTAATAAGATTCTTTTTGATTTTGCAAATAGCGAAAATAGTTTTGCTTTTGTTGCATTTTTAAATGGAATTCCTATATCTACAATTTTCTGTATTTATGATAAAAACATAGCTTATTATCTTTTAGGAGGGTATGATGCTGAAAATAAGCATTCTGGAGCTGGTGCATTGGCAGTTTGGAATGCTATTCAATACAGTAAATCTTTAAATTTGAATGCTTTCGATTTTGAAGGTTCAATGATTCAGCCAGTTGAAAAGTTTTTTAGAGGTTTTGGGGGTGATATTACGCCTTATTATGTGATTAATAAAGCAAATGTTTTTATTGAAATTATTTTGAAGTTTTTTAAAAGAGAATTATACTAAAACCTAAACAAAATTATGAATTTTTTTATTGAGATAAAAAAAGAACAATTAAAACGATTTTTTGTCGATTTGTCGAGAAAAATCGGAAGAGTAAAAACGCCAATGGACATTGTAATACTTTGGCTTCAATCAAATAAATACCTTCCTGAAAAACTAGTTGCAGTTGAACCTTTTGGTATGCACGGATTATGGCATACAAGAGATTATTCTCATTTATGTTCTTTCAATGAAATATTCGATATTGAAAAAGAATATGCAGATTTTCTCAAGAAATCATATAAAAACTTTTCATGTAGACAAGAAGATTCCATTGTCGCAGTAAAAAATCATTTGCTCAGTAAAGAAAAGTACAATTTTATTGTAATTGATAATCCATTTGGAGGTATATATGGGGATAATTATTGTGAACATTTTGACATATTCGTACCTTTATTAAACTATCTTGACAAAGAATCAATTATTATTATCAATTTTATTATAGACCAATCATTTTTCAAATCTGAACAAATAAAACGTAGAGAAGAATTTTACGGAAAATCAATAATATCACCAAAACAGGCATTGGAACATTATATTGAGTTAATTGACTCATCCTCAAATAATAAAGTGATTGATTCTGTTTTTATACCAAGAAATAACACAATTGGATATTTTGTTTTCGTAACAAAAGAAATATGAAAATAATAATCTCACATGATGTCGATCATTTGCATGCTAGCGAGCACTTTGGAGATTTAATCATTCCGAAGTCCATAGCCCGTGCAAAGATTGAGTTTTTGACTGGGAAAATTTCTTTGGGTGAACTTTTTATGCGCACAAGGGAGCTTTTCATCAATAGATGGAACCGATTGGAAGAGATTATTGCATTCAACGAGCAACATCAGATTCCAGCTACTTTCTTTGTTGGAGTTAATAATGGTTTGGGATTAAACTATTCGCTTGAAAAAGCGTCAATTGCTATTAAATATATACAATCAAAAGGATGCGAAGTGGGAGTGCATGGAATTTCTTTTGATAATCAAGAGGATGTTCAAAAGGAATTTGACACTTTTGCGAAGATTGTTGGACATAAGGAATTTGGAATCAGAATGCACTACTTGCGGAACAACCCAAATACACTTAATCTTTTGTCCGATGCAGGATACCTTTTTGATGCCACCCTTCCCGAACAAAAATCGGCATACAATATTGCCAATTTTACAGAATTTCCGGTTCATATTATGGATGGATGGATGATGAATGGACAAAAGGCATGGCAGGTAAACAATTTACAGCAAGCTTTGGATAATTCTAAGCGAATTATTGATGAGGGTTTGAAAAATAACATTGATTATTTTTCTATCCTTTTTCATGACCGATATTTTAGTAATGGTTTCAAAACGTGGAAAGAGTGGTATATTCAATTGATGGAATACTTGATAGAGAACAGTTTTGAATTTGTGAATTATAAAATGGCATTAGCAGAAAGGGCAAAAGTTCATGTCCAATAAAAAAACAATTTGGATTATCAATCAGTATGCTGGATCTGCCTTTCATGGGATGGAAGGAAGACATTATTATCTGGCAAAAGAGTTTATAAATGCAGGTTATGAGGTGTTGATAATTTCGGGTTCATATTCGCATTTGTATAAAAATTTGCCAACTGTAAAAGAGGCTTTCACCAAGGAAATTATTGATGGAATTTCGTATTGTTGGATTTCTATTCCTCCATATGAGAAGTCAGTTAGCATCGGTCGTTTTAAAAACATGATGGCTTTTGCTTGGAATTTGCGAAAATTTCCATGTACCGATTATCCAAAACCAGATGCTATTATCGTTTCTTCTCCTTCCTTATTTCCAATAGTGACAGCTCGGAAATGGGCGACTCGTTTTCAAGTAAAATTATTGTTTGAAATTAGAGATATATGGCCCCTGTCGCTGCAGGAATTAAGTGGTTTAAAAAAAATGGCATCCATTAAGTTTGGTATTGTTCTTTTTTGAAAAATATGCATATAAAAAAGCCGATAAAATTGTAAGTTTACTTCCCGACGCATACAAACATATTCAGTCCTATAATGTCCCTGAGTCAAAACTTGCGTGTATTCCCAATGGGATTTTTGTAGAGGAAGATTCTTCTAGTGAAAATCATCAGATTGATTTGTCTTTACCTAAAGATAAGTTTGTTGTAGGTTATCTTGGTTCTATTGGTAAATCGAATGCTTTGGAATATTTTGTTCAGGCTATTAATAAGTTGGAATCAAATTCTGAATTGTTTTTTGTTTTTGTTGGAAAAGGGGCTGAAAAAGAGGATTTGCAAAAAATGTTGATCAATCCGAATGTAAAATGGGTGGATGCCGTTGATAAAAAGTATGTTCCATCAATTTTGGCTCAATTTGATGTTTGTTATATTGGTTGGCATAAGCTGAAATTATATGAAATGGGTATTTCGGCGAATAAAATTTTCGATTATATGTATGCAGCAAAACCCATTATTCATTCGAATAATGCGTCTAATGATTTGATAAAATCGGCGGATTGTGGTTCTTCTGTTGCTGCGGAAGATTTCAACGCTATTGCAGATGCCATTCTCGAACTTTCAAAAACATCAAAGGATAAATTGACAGAAATGGGTCAGAATGGACGAAATTATGTTTTAAAAAAACATACATATAAAGAATTGGCACATAGATATATAGAGCTTTTTTAATATGGAGCGATATTTTGAAAATACAGAACGGTTTATCGCTCTTTTCAAAAAAAGAAACGAATCTTTTTGGATTGAAGATGGAATTATTTTTAAGCGCTATCAAAAGATGCTAGTTCCTGATGGGTGTATTAAAAGTTCGCGTAGAATTGAAAAGTCAAAAGAAATAAAACTACTCAACAAAACTCATTCAATCCTTTTAAGAAGCACCAGTGATTTTAATTGTTCTCCCTCAGAATCTGAATGGTATGCGGTGTTGTGCGATAAATTTACCGCTGTTGAGGAATATAAGTCGAAGCAACGCAACGAAATAAATAGAGGACTTAAGAATTGTGAGATTCGTAAAATATCAGCTGTCGAATTGGCTGATAACGGATATGAATGTTATTTCAAAGCATTTGATAATTATAATAATAATACGGTGAAACCTTATTCACAAATACAATTCAAAGAGAATATTTTAACAGCTCAAGGATTTGAAGATATTGTCCATTATTGGGGAGTATTTCATGATGATAAAATGATTGCATTTGCAACAAATTATATTTATGGGAACATTGAAGCATCTTATAATTCAATAAAATTACATCCCGATTATTTGCATTTATATCCTATTTATGCCCTGATATATCGCATGAATGAGTTTTACCTTAAGGATCATTTTGTGGAATATGTGAATGATGGTTTTAGGTCAATTCTTCACGATACGTCCATTCAAAATTTCTTGATTAAGAAGTTTGGATTCACTAAAGTCTATTTGAAACTTCATGTTCGATATCATCCCATTTTTGATATTATAATGAAAGTTGCATTTCCATTTCGAAAAATTATCGCTAAATTTGATGCACGATTCAATGCATTGTTTGAATTGGAGCGAATACACAGAAAATCAAAAAGATGAATCCCGAAACATTATACAAGCAAGCCCTTTCAAAATCTCTAGGATCAACTACGGAACAATTATTTTTATATTGGAAAGGTCGTGTGGCTTTGTATGCTTTGCTAAAAGCAATGGGCGTTGGAAAAGGTGATGAAGTGATTTTGCCTGCCTATTCTTGTGTTGTGGTTCCCATTGCTATTATCTATCTCGGAGCAAAACCGGTGTATGTAGATGTTGATTTGGAAACTTACAATGCTAATATTCAAAAGATTAAAGAAGTTGTTACGGAAAAGACGAAAGTTATTATTTGTCAAAATACTTTTGGCTTGAGTTCAAATGTGGAAGAACTTATTGAACTTGCAAAACAGAATAATTTATATACCATTGAGGATTGTACGCATGGCTTTGGTGGAACTTATAAAGGTAAACCTAATGGAAGTTATTGTGATGCTGCATTTTATTCCACGCAATGGAACAAGCCTTTTTCGACGGGTGTGGGCGGTTTTGCATTGGTCAAAAATGAGACATTGAGACAATCTTTGATGGAGTTTAATAAAAACTTGGTAAGTCCTTCTTTTAAGCAGGTTTTGATGTTGCGAATGCTCTATTTTGTGAAAAAGTATTTTTTGAGAGGATATACTATTGGACTTTGGTTCGATTTTATCGATTTTTAAGCAAACATAATTTGATTTTAGGTTCCTCTTCTGGTGAAGAAATCACTTCAATAAAGATGCCTGAGAATTACTTTATGAGAATCTCTTTTGTGCAGATTCATGTTGGAATTAAAAATCTTACAGGATTTGAGAAGGCATTGACTTTGAGAAAAGAGAATGCTATTATTTATACAGATTATTTGCTCAAAAAATCTAAAAATCATGTCCCTATCAGTCTGTTTGAAAACCATTCATTTTTAAAATATCCTTTGCTTGTCACTGATAGAGAAGTGGTTATAAAACAAGCGGAAAAGCAAAAAATAGAATTGGGGGATTGGTTTAATAGTCCGATTCATCCAGTTCAAAATGGTTTTGAACAATGGGGATTGTCTTCAGACCTTTTCCCAAACTCTTTTTTTGCAGGTTATCACATGATAAATCTGCCAACAGATACCACAAATCCAGATAAAGTTTGTACATTTCTGGATTCAATTTTAGACTTAATAATGGATGAAAAATCATATTGATGAGGTTTGATGCAATAAAAAAAATAGAACAAACTGAGCTTATTGCAGGGCTACTATCTGTTTTGTTTATCCCTATAAATAAACAAATAGTAGTGGTCCTCATGTTGTTATGGTTGGTAACTGCTTTATTTAATTTTTTATGGGCGTTAAAGAGTGGATTTAAAATTAATTTTTTAAAAAAAAGAGTTTTTAGCGTTTGCAGTTTTGGCTGATTTCTACTTGCTTCATGTCATTGGAATGTTTTATTCGAAGAATTTGGAGTATGGTTTTTTCGATTTGGAAATAAAAATGTCCTTATTTATTATTCCATTGCTTATTTTTGTGAGGTCAGATTTTTATTCTGATAAATTAATTCTATTTTTCAAATCGTTGACTTTAGGCATTGTGTTTTCATTTTTCATCAATTTGTTTTTTGCTTATTTAGCTTATGTCGAGGATGGTAGTAAGTTGAACTATTATTATTCTAAATTGTCATCCCAAATTCATCCCTCATACATGGCACTATATGTCAGTTTAGCATTGTTGGGGATCATATATTTTAATAAAAAACATCAATTATTTTCAAACAAAAACTTTTCTTTGTTTGTGAAAATATTTGTATTTATTATTTTGGTAATGTATTTGTTTTTGTTGTCATCAAAAGCTGGAATTATTGCTTTTTCGGTGGCTTTAGTAATGTACGTCGCATTGCGTTTAATAAAGCGATTGAAGTTGATAACGGTAATCATTATTTCTGTTTTTTTATTGGTTTTGCCATTTTTAATTATTTCAAAAATCCCGAATGTAAATATGCGTTTCAAAGAGATTTCAATGGTATTTAAAAATCCCGAAAAATCAAATATTGATTCCGAATATGGTAGTTTGGTCAGAATGGCAATCATTAAAGCAGGATGGAATTTGTCCGTAGACAATTTGCCATGGGGAGTGGGTACGGGAGATGTTAAAGATGCAATCATTGATTATCACCAACACAAAGGATCAGAAAGATTTTCGTCAAATTACTTAAATGCTCATAATCAGTTTGCTCAATCCACAATTGCACTTGGTTTTTTGGGCATATTGTTTCTTTTACTATTTTTTGTATTTGGTTTTGTTTTCGCCATTCGCCAGAAAAAACTCTTATTATTTGTCTTTATGATTATGCTATTTATTCATTTTTTGTTCGAGTCGATGTTCGAAACTCAAGCTGGAGTTGTTTTTATAGTGCTTTTTTACAGTTTAATGTTAACAGAAAAAAAACCGACTTCCGATAGACTCAATCAAGGTTTAGAAACATAAATGTTTTTATTTTTTGTTATTCATTTTTCAAAGTTTCACTATTTCCCATAGCAAAAAGTTTTTTTTGTACTTAAAGTTGCAAACAACACCAAAACAAAGTACGAATACGACCACAAAACATTTCGAGTAAAAAGAATTTTAACTACCCGAAACACAGGTATTGACATTCTGCAAAATATTTATTACTTTTATGACCCAATTGGTAACATTACCGAAATGAGAGACGATGCTCAACAAACGCACTACTTTAACAATGCTGTAATTGCACCTACCGGCAAGTATGAGTACGACCCTTTGTATCGTTTGTTGAAAGCGGAAGGTAGGGAGTTGAGTTCCTTGAATGCACCTGATAGTAGGGATTTTGGGAATAATATACCAGTGCCCAATCCAAGTGCGAACGCCATGCAAAATTACACCCAACTATTTGTTTATGATGAATTGGGGAATATTCAAAGTATGAGTTCGCAAAACCGTTGGACAAGAACATACAACTACAGCAATACGGCAAATAACTATTTAAGCAGCACGCAAGTTGGACAAGATGTATTTTCTTATATTTATGATATTCACGGTAACATGACCTCAATGCCTCATTTGCCCACAATGCAATGGGATTTTGCCGACCGATTAAGAGAAGTTGAATTAAATTTAAGTGGCGATACGGCTTACTACATTTATGACAGCACGGGTAATCGATGCCGAAAAGTAGTTGTAAAAGGAAGCATCCGAGAAGAACGCTATTATTTGGAAGGTTATGAGGTTTTTAGAAAATTTGTGAGTGGAGATTTGGATTTTGAACGGCAAACACTGCATGTTTCAGATGACACAAAAAAG
>JBBQWB010000106.1:0-10305 GCA_038210985.1 Bacteroidales bacterium | reverse complement strand
CTCATGAATTGGGTTGGTTTTTACTGCTTTGGGGCATTTTTTCCACCTTTATGTTTATTGGTACATTTAAGCTAAACAGAGCACTTCAGGTTGTGTTTGGGTTGTTAATTGCATTGTTTTATCTGTTAGCTGCTGCTTATTTTACCGAAATTCACGAAATTCACATTTGGGCTGGATACGTGGGAATAGCTTGTGGCTTTTCGGCAATTTATGCTTCGGTTGCTCAGGTTATTAACGAGCTTTGGGGAAGAGAAATTATGCCAATTCGTCCAATGAAAAAATAATAAAAGTCTATTAAGATTATAAAAAGCTGTGTCAAATACTTTTTGATGTAGCTTTTTAAATTTCAAATTATTACTTTGTGTCTGCAAGAAAACGCCAACTTATTTCCGTCAGTTGTCGGATAAGTTGTTATTTTGATTACGCTATCGCGATGAAAAAAAACAGTCATCGAGCCAAAATCGGTCATCGAGCCAAACCCAGTCATCGAGCGTTCGCCGTGGCGAAGAGATGCAAGATTTTGGCAAAATTTTTAATTTTCCAATAATAATATTTTTTAATTCAAAGCCCTATAGCCGGGCGGGCTGTAACTTTTTATTCGTGCAATATTTTTTTATTAAAAGGTACTCATGAGCTCGCTGCTTCGCTGCTCGGTTGAGCGCAAAAAGTCACCAAAAACGCTTCCGCTGTCGTAAATATTCTAAAAATCAACTCATTTTGGCTAAAATCAGTAAACTCCTCTATTGTCGGAGTTGAATTGTAGGAGGCTTTAGGCGAACTTCAATTTTTACTCCGATTTATACCGATTGGATAGCTGTTTAGTTATAATGAAGCATTGAAATTAGAACTATTACAGATATCGCATCGGTACTTTTAGTCAAAAAAGTTTTTGGTTTAGTTTTTCCACTTTTTTGTCTAACGTCGTCAAACAATTCAGATTTTTACGCCAAAATTCATTGATTTTTTTAACGAATATTTCCTCAAGGCGGTTATATAAGGTATCCTCCCTTCGGTCGGATTATCTATTTGATTACGCTATCGCATTGGAAAAAACTGGTTATCGAGACAAAACCAGTCATCGAGCCAAAATCGGTCATCGAGCAGTTCGACTCCGCTCACTGACCACGGAGTCGAGATGTGAGGTTTTGATACAGCTTTTAAATTTCAAATTATTACTTCATTATTTTTCTTCGATTTAATGCAGCTTGATATTTTCGTGCATTTATTAAGTGATCGTTATAGCTTACGGCAAAATTGTGATAACCCGAAAAATCATCTTTCGCACAAAAATAAATATAGTTGTGATTTTCGGCATTTAAAACGGCATCAATTGTACTAATCGATGGTATGCAAATTGGACCTGGTGGCAAGCCTGCATATTTATAAGTATTGTATGGCGAATCAATTTCTTTAAGCGAATTTAATACACGGCGGATGGAAAAATCACCTGCTGCAAAAATTAGTGTTGGGTCGGCTTGTAATGCCATATTGGTTTTTAATCGATTGATGTAAACTCCCGCTACTCTTGGTTTTTCATCATTTTTTGCAGTTTCTTGTTCAACAATAGATGCCAATGCAATAACTTCGTTGGGAGATAATTTTAATGCTTTTGCTTTTTCTTTTCTGCTTTCATTCCAAAACGATTGGTATTCTTTAAACATCTTATCGTAAAGTTGTTGTGCACTTGTATTCCACCATATTTCGTAAGTGTTTGGAATAAAAACACTAACTCGATTGTATTGGTCAAATCCTTTGGAGCGAATGTACGCAGTGTCGTTTAAAATATTAATAATACTTGCGGAGTCGGCTTCAATTTGTTGAGCCATTCTGCCTGCAAGTTGTTCGGCAGTGCGGATGGAATTAAATTCAATATGAATTGGAACTTGTTCGCCCGAGCGAAGCATGTTTATTAAATCATTGTTGTTCATGCTTTGTTTAATGCGGTATTTTCCGGGTTTTACTTTTTTATCGTATTTTTTTTGTTTGGCAACCCAAACAAAAGTTTCTTTGTTTGTTATAATGTTATGCTCATCCATCAAATCCAATACGTTTTGAAACGAACTTCCAGTTTTTATATATAAAAAAGTATCCGTTTTAATGTCAACGTTTGGTTTAAGCACAACATACCAAGCTAAAGCAATAAATCCTGTAGCAATTAGTACAACAAAAATCAACAAAATGCTAAAATACTTTATCCATTTTCTTTTTTTAGCCATACAAGATTAAATTAGTTTTTTGAGTATATAATGCTTTTGTTAATAAGTTGCAGCAGGTGTTCATCCTCCCATTTTCCTTTTATGTTGTTCCAATCTTTTTTAGTTCCACAAATCTGAAATCCAGCTTTGTTAAATAGTCTAAAACTCGATTCATTATGAACCGAAATATTACAGTAAAGTTGATGTAGTTTCAGATTTTGAAAAGCATATTTAACCATGATTTTTAATGCCTCGAAAGCGAAGCCATTTCGGCGAAAATCTTTATCTACAAGTATCCCAATTCCAGCTCTTTGATGTTGTGGTTCAAAATCGAAAAAATCGATGGTGCCAATTGCATTATTGGTCTCCGAGTGCACAATTATTAGTCGTAATTGCTTAACTGTATAAATGTCTAAATGGGCAGATTTTATATATTCGGATAGAATGTGTTTTGAATAAGGAGCTAGATTGTTACTAACATCCCAAACTTCTGGGTCGTTTTCCCATTTATACAAAAGGTCGATGTCGTTAGGTTCAAGAGCCCTTAAATTAACCAATTTACCTTTCATAGAATTTGTTGTTTAAATGTTTATTTTTGAAATTACATCTTTAATTACACGAAGTTGATGGGTGTAAGTTTGAGTTTGATTATCGAAAATTCCAAAATGGTCAATCGTATCTATTCGAACAACTCCAGATGCATGAATAATAAATCCTTCGCCCATGTATATTCCAACGTGGGTTATACTTTGTTCGGGCAATCCAAAAAAGAGAAGATCACCCGATTTTGCTTCGTCAATAAAGCCAATATTATTGCCTTGAGTAGATTGTTCGGAAGCATCTCTTAAAAGTTGAATTCCGTTAATTTTAAAAATAGTTTGTGAAAATCCCGAACAGTCGAGTCCTAAACAGCTTTTTCCACCCCATAAATAAGGAGCATAAATAAATTTTAAAGCCGATTTAATAATTTCGTCTCTGATAAATTCTCCTTTTTCAGCAATATTTGGACTGCAAACTAAACTGGGAGAATAGTTAAAGGAAGTTTTTCCAAAACTAATTTTCCCATTTAATGGTAGTTTGCTGCCTGCAGGAATTATTGTTCCATTTTGCGAATCGTTTTTAATAATTACCGAAATTGGTGCATTGGTAGTGCCCCATTTATCGTGGTTTAATGCGTTAAATTCAATTTCGGAAAGAGGATAAATCTGTTTAAAATCGACAAAACCGATATAATTGTCGTACGAAGCTGTGATTTTAGCCCAATCATCGCTAACGTATGATATCGAAAAAGTTTCACCAAACAATAGTTGCGAAACCATTTCCGAACGATGGGATGGTTCCTTTCGAATTGGGATTATCGGCAAAGGGTTTATTCCGTAGGGTTTGTCCATGATTTTATATTAAAATGGGAGGTCGTCGCCTTCGTTTTCACTCACCAATGAGTTGAAGTATTCAGGATTAACAGGATTGTTTGAGCTTGTAACTGGAGCAGTTTTATTTGCAGTTTCTTGACTTAAGTTTTCGAGTTTCCAAGCACGAATGTCGGTGTACCAGCGTCCATTAAATTCACGCGATTCGATGTTAACCGATGCTTTTATGGTTTGTCCAATGGTGAAGTTTTTCAATTCTTCCACTTTGTCGCCCCAAAGGTTCATGCATACTTTTTTTGGAAATTGATCCTCTGTTTCAATAATGAATTCTTGCTTTTTCCAATCTGTTCCTGTGCGTCCGCTGCCACTTTGAATTGGTAAAATTTGACTTAATTTACCGCTAATTTCTATTGCCATAATGTTATATTTTTTAGTTTACAAAAATAGGAAATTCAAATTAGAAATTGCCTTTTATCCCAAATATTTCTTTTTTTAGTGATTTTAGTCATGAATTAGTCATTCTTTTTTTAGTAAAGTCGGTCGTTTTTCACTTTTCATGGGCTTTTTTAGTCGTTTTATCTAAAACAAACTTTTGTATTGAAATCAAATCTTATTTTTGTTTAAAATATTAAACTAAGTACGTACATTGTTGCAAATTTTGTATTTTTGAAGTTTGAACAATACCAAAAATAATATGGAACAATTTATTGTATCAGCACGAAAGTATCGACCAGCCGAATTTAAAACGGTTGTGGGTCAAGAATCGATTACTAAAACTTTGCAAAATGCTATTAGAACAAATCAGGTAGCACAAGCATTTTTGTTTTGTGGTCCTCGAGGAGTTGGTAAAACTACTTGTGCACGTATTTTGGCAAAAGCACTTAATTGCCAACATATTACCGAGGATGGCGAACCCTGCAACGAGTGTGATTCGTGTTTAAGTTTCGATAAAAATGCTTCGTTAAGCATTTATGAACTGGATGCAGCATCTAATAGTTCGGTCGAAAAAATGAGAGATCTGGTGGATCAAGTTAGAATTCCACCGCAAGGAGGAAAATATAAAGTGTATATCATCGATGAAGTTCACATGTTGTCGTCGAGTGCATTTAATGCATTTTTAAAAACCTTAGAAGAGCCGCCACCATACGCTAAATTTATCCTTGCTACTACCGAAAAACATAAAATTATTCCTACTATTTTATCGCGTTGTCAAATTTTCGATTTCAGAAGGATAACGGTGGAAGATATTGCAAAACACCTTCGATTTGTTGCTAATTGCGAAAATGTAATTGCCGATGACGAAGCTTTGCACATGATTGCTCAAAAAGCCGATGGAGGTCTTCGTGATGCTTTAAGTTTGTTTGATCAAATGGTTAGTTTTTCAGGAAGAAACCTTACCTATCATGATGTAATTGCAAATCTTAATATTCTAGATTACGATTACTTTTTCAGAATAGTTGACTTTGTTTCGGTAAATGACTTAAAAGAAACAATGTTGCTTTTGGAAGAAATTATTGAACGTGGCTTTGATCCTCAACATTTTATTTTAGGATTGAGCAGCCATATCCGTAACTTAATAATGGCTCAAACCGAAGTTACAGTTAAGTTAATAGAGGTAAGCGAACAGGTGAAATTAAAATATATTAACCAAGCAAAAATTTCTCCAACCAATGTTTTTATTAAAATGTTGGATATAGCCAATAAATGCGATGTTCAGTATCGCGAAAGCAATAATAAACGATTGATTGTTGAGCTTGCTTTAATGCAGATGTGTTTGCTAAAGGATGCTTCAAATAATAGTGGAAATCAAGCGGATATTTACAATAAATCAAGCATTAGTCAGGCAAAACCATTGTCGGGAATAAATGTGGGAAGTAGTGTTTCAACCGAAAATACGACGCAAATTGTAGTGCCTCCAAAATATGAAACTTCTACAACCAAAGAAAAAGTATCTACTGATTTTTCAATAACGGATAAAAAACCAGACAGTTATCTAAGTAATAAAAGTTTGCAAGGGGAGATGATTTCCATTCGAGGTTTAAAAGCGGAAATTAAAAAAACATCCGATACAAGCATCGCTTCGGAGCCCGAAGCTGTTTTTAATCAAGAAAACGATCTTGAAAAAATCAATAAACATTGGGAAGATGCAGTAAATGATGTTATTAGCGAATCGCCATTTGCTTCTCAAATAAGTAAATTTTCACTTCAATTTAATGAAGAACAAAATGTTTTGCAAATTACGGTTAGTAATCAGTTGATACAAAAAACTTTGTTTGAATCACTGCAAGGCATTCAAATTAAGATGCGTGAACGATTAAAAAATAAAAATGTCATGATTGAAATAATTGAGGGCGAACGAGAAAAAAATGACACAGAAATTCCATATACCGATGATGATAAATTTAAGTATTTGTTGAAAAAAGTGCCTGAATTATCCAATTTTAAAAAACAATTAGGACTTGAATTATATTAACCATTACAAATAAATAAAAACAATTAAGTATGAAAAAATCAATGTTGCTTTTTGGGTTAATTGCGTTTCTGTTTTCAGGAATTGCAACTGCTCAAAAAATGAATCTTAATGCCGAAATACCTATCGATAAAAATGTTCGAATAGGTAAATTGCCAAATGGATTAACGTATTATATTCGTAAAAATGGCAAACCCGAAAAACGTGTTGAAATGCGTTTGGCTGTTAATGCTGGTTCGATGCAAGAAAATGAAGATCAACAAGGTTTAGCTCACTTTACCGAGCACATGGCATTTAATGGATCAAAAGATTTTCCAAAAAATCAATTAGTTAGTTATTTGCAGTCTATTGGAATGCGTTTTGGTGGCGATTTAAATGCTTATACTGGTTTTGACGAAACGGTGTATTCTTTAAATATCCCTTCCGACAATCAAGAATTTGTTGACAAAGGTTATCAAGTGTTGCTAAATTGGGCAGCTTTTTTAACTATGGACAGCAAAGAAATCGATAGCGAACGTGGAATTATTTTAGAAGAATGGCGTATGGGCTTAGGTGCTGATGATAGAATGCGTAAAAAATGGTTCCCAACTGCTTTTTATCAATCTCGTTATGCCGACCGTTTACCTATTGGCTTACCTGAACTTTTGAAAACCTTTAAACACGAAACTATCCGTAATTTTTATCGCGATTGGTATCGTCCAGACTTACAATCAATTATCGTTGTTGGTGACATTGAATTAGATAAAGCAGAAGCAAAAATTAAAGAATTATTTGGTGCTTTGCCAAAACGCGAAAATCCTCGTGAAAAAATATTATACAACGTAGCAGGAAACAAAGAACCTCTTATTGCAGTAGTTACCGACAAAGAAGCTACCAACAATATGATTATTTATTTTATTAAACATAAAGCAAAAGAGAAAAAAACAATCGCCGATTATCGCGAATATTTAATGGCATCTATTTATAGCTCCATGTTTAATGCTCGTTTAAGCGAAATTCAACAAAAATCTGATTGTCCATTCGTAGCCGCATCTGTGGGATATGAAGGATTTTTAGCCCGTACCTTGGAAGCTTATTTATCGTATGCAATTGCAAAAGAAAATCAATTAGATAAAGCCCTCGAAACAATTATTCGTGAAAATGAACGAGTTAAACAATTTGGTTTCCTTCAAACCGAATTTGACAGAGCGAAAGAAGAAATGTTGAGCAATTACGAAAAAAATGCCAATGAAGTAGATAAAAATGAATCTGCTAATTTTGCCGATGAGTATGTACAACACTTTTTAAATAATGAACCAATTCCAGGTGCTAAAAATGAATTCAATTTTGTTAAAAAACTTTTAGATGATATTTCTTTAGAAGAGATTAATGGTTTGGCGAAAAAATGGATAACTCCCGAAAATCAAGTGGTAATTGTTAATGGTCCAGATAAAGCTGGTATTAAAATACCTAATGAAAAGGAAGTTTCTGCAATTTTAAATAATGCACAACTTAAAGTTGTTCAACCTTATGTTGATAATTTTAAACCAGAACCTCTTGTTACAAAAGAACTTACACCTGCAACTGTTACAAAACGTACCGAAAATAAAGAATTAGGAATTACCGAAATCATTCTTTCTAACGGTGTTAGAGTAGTTTTAAAACCTACTGAGTTTAAAAATGACGAAATTTTAATGTATGCTCACTCAAAAGGTGGTTACAGTTTAACCAAAGCCGAAGATTTTCCATCGGCAATGTTTGCAACAACAATTGTGGATCGTGCTGGTTTAGGTCAGTTTGACAATGCAGAGTTAAGCAAAAAATTAAAAGGTAAAAATATTAGTATTAGCCCTTTTATCGATCAAGTTAAAGAAGGTTTTATGGGTAACACTACCGTAAAAGATTTTGAAACTCTTTTGCAACTTACATTTTTATATTTTGATGCTCCTCGAAAAGATAAAGATGCATTTGAATCCGTAGTTTCTGAAATGACAAATCAGTTGAAACTTTTAGGAAACAATCCAATGTATGCAATGATTGATACACTTATGAAAACGTCTACTCAAAACGACCCACGCCAAGTTGCTATTCCAGATGAAGCATTTATTAGTCGTGCCAACATGGAAAAAGTATGGGAAATTTATACCGATCGTTTTAAAAATGCTGGCGACTTTACATTCTTCTTTGTTGGAAGTTTTAAAGTGGACGAAATTCTTCCAATGATTGAAAAATATATTGGTAATTTACCAAACACAAAACGCGAAGAAACATTTAAAGATGTTTTCAATAAATTTCCAGCCACTACCAAAAATGTAGAAGTTCGCAAAGGAACTGAAGACAAAAGCATGGTGGGCATGATTTTTAGCCGCGAATTTGAATGGAATCAAGAAACTAATTTGCAATTGGTTATGTTTGAGCAAGCACTTTCGATTAAACTTATCGAAGTTATCCGCGAAAAAATGAGCGGTGTTTATTCTCCTCAAACTCAAATGCAAATCGAAAAATATCCAACTACAAATTATACGTTAATGGTATTGTTTGGTTGTTCACCTAAAAATGCGGATAAATTAACCAAAGCGGTAATGAAAATTATTGCTGATTTCCAGAAAAAGGGTGTGGATGAAGTTACTTTAAATAAAGTTAAAGAACAAACATTAAGAAAACGCGAAACCGACGTTAAAACAAATAGATTCTGGTTAAATAAAATTTCAGATTCTGATTTTAATGGAGACCCATTGAATGTAAGTGATTTTGAAGCACGTGTAAAAGCCGTTACTTCAAAAGACATTCAAACAGTAGTTCAAAAATACATCAGTAAAGACCACTACGTTAGAGCCGTACTTTATCCTGAAAAGAAAAAATAATACTACATTATTTTTAAGATTAAAAAAAGCCATTGGAAACAATGGCTTTTTGCTTTTGTAAAAGGCTTAACTGTCGTTGGCTCGGATTTGCAATCCGATCTCCGAAACCAGACATCGAGCGTTAGCCGTGGCGAAGAGATGCTAGGTTTCGGCTAGGTTTCGATTTGCAAATCCGAACAAACGAAAGCCGCCATCCAGAGAGCCTGTCGAAGTCGTCGTCCAGAGCCTGTCGAACTAGTCATCCAGAGCCTGTCGAAGGGTGGCGGATGCTCCTAAAACTCAGTATGTCACCAAATTCCAGCTTGATTTTTTGCTCGAAATTGTTGGTTGAGCCCGTCGAAACCATTCCTGTTTTCAATATCCGTTGGCTCAAATTGCAATCCGAGCCTTTGTTGTAATTTCAGTTTTCGGTATTAGCATTTATACAAATCCATATACTCAAAAATGATTTTTATGGCTTCTTCATCCATATCTTTAAATAAGGATTCGTATAGTCTAACCTCATTTGTTAGCGAATAAACTTTGCACCAATCCGAGTCGAATGCCAATTGAGCTTTTATTAATGCACAAATAATATTAAATGTGTAGCTTTTTGGATTTTTAGTTAAAGCTTGTTCCGCAAAAATAATGGCTTGGGAAACGTCAAAATAATTATCCAATGCCTGTAAATAAGCCATTCACAGAAGCTCATAATCTTTCCCTTTTTTTAAAAAATCATTTTTGCTAGTATATCCTTGATTTAATGCCAAATAATTATACCAAACATTTGCGTTATCCTTGCAGTTAAAATCCCAACTGATGTTGTTTATAATTGCCATTTTAACAGCAATCGGGTTTTTCTTGACATTTAAATACTCCATTAATTGCTTGGTTAAAATGCCGTTTGCTTCGGAAGCTGTTTTTATTATCTCTTCGTTTTTATAAGCTTCGCTAAATCCGGTGGATGTTAAAGGCGAATCGCCATGTGTTTTCAAATTAATTCAAATTAAAGTTATTAAAATGAATAATTTAATTGTGTTTTTCATATTCGTTGAATTTATTTTAATAATTGATTTTGTTTCATTTTTTCTTTGCAAACATTATTTGTTAAACTTTAATTCAGACAATGCAACCGAAGTAACAATGTCTGTCCAAACTTCGGTTGAGAGTTTTTTTGCTTCTACGGCGTTTACTTTTGTCCACGACCATTTATCAAATTTTTTGATATAAATCAGAGCCTTATATTCAAGTTTATATTTAAATGGATTTTCAATTTTCATAATGATTGATTCGTGAACTTTTCCTTCGACTTTCTGCTATAATGTTACAATTAACGTTTTTTCGGGATTAATATTTTCTTTAACGGCTTTAATACTTTGAATTGTTTTGCGTTGAAGTTCAATTTAGAAAAACAATTTATCCCCAAGGTATATCAGCATTGAATTATC
>JBBQWB010000105.1:0-10498 GCA_038210985.1 Bacteroidales bacterium | reverse complement strand
TCCCACTCTTTTGTACGTGCAAGAATATTGAAACCATGTCTTATTGTATTGATGCTAGAATCAGTTTTACTTGTTTTATAATCAGCAATTTTGGGCGTTAATTGCTTAAATCTATTATCAACAAAACGAATAAAATCTTCTTTTCCAAGTTCTATTTCAGTTTCTTTAAGAGATTCTATTTCAATGCTTTTAACAATACTATCAAGTAGGAAGGAATTACTCTCTTTTTTAATTTTTTTAATAAATGAAACTAAAACAGGAATTTCTTTCAAATCTACAATTGAATTGATTTCTTGAATTATTAAATCCTTTATTTTTCCATCTTCTTTAGTTAAGATGCCTTTTACATTCTCCATTACGAAGTATTTCGGCTGTAATCGCTTTATTACATCCAAATAATGCGAAAACAAGTCGTCTTTTTTATCAAAGTTTCTTCTCTTTCCTGCTAAACTAAAACTTTGACATGGAGGTCCACCGCAAACAACGTCAATTTTCTTGTTGCCGATTTTACTAAGTAAGTTTTCCAGAAAATCAGGTTCTGTGATATCTTGCTTTAAAAATTCAGCATTTAAGCCCAGTTGATGATTGTATCTAACAATATGAGTGAGCTCGCAGTTTTCGTTGATGTCACTTGCTGCAATAAAGTCAAAAAACTTATTGTTTATTTCAGCCTGTAAAAAACCTTCACTAAAACCACCAGCACCAGCGAATAAATCTATAAATGTAAAAGGCTTACCATATAATGCTAGTTGCTCTTTTACAATGTTTATGCTATTGTTTTCCTTGTAACTATCAATATGTTGGGTTAAAATATCTTTTATTTCTTCTTGTGTAAAAGTTCTTTTGGTAGAATGATGTAAAAGTTCATTTGCCCTATCTTCAAGGAACTTTAGGTAATGATTAATTTCAGTTGATTCAATAGAAGCCCCTGTCGCTCTTTGCTTTTTCTTGTCAAACTGTTCAGAATCGATTTTTTTTCCAGTAGCCAACTTTATTTGATTGCCATTGCAATTTATTCTAAGATGAATAGGCGCAAGTCCTTTTCTATCAGTCTTATCGAGATAATAATTTATTGTTGCCATATTTTACGGATATTTTTACGTACACGGACAAAATTACGGACAATTTTTGAAATATATCATAAATATCTTTTTTTTTCGAGCGTTGGCAAAATTCAAACTTTTTTGGCTTTGCATTTTAGCGAAACCAAAATTTGATTGAATGTGCGGTTGACTTTTCTCATTAAGACACTAAGATAAAGTTAAGCATTAGTTTAAACTCTCGGCATCAAAACTAAATGGCAATAAATTGTCAATTCCATTAATTACAATTATTTTTCCTTCCGAGCCCGACAAGATAAATTGGATTTTTTTATTCTGCAAGGTTTCATACTCGAGCATTACTTGGCGACAACTACCACATGGAAAAATAGGATGTTTTAAGGTATCAGAAACATTATTAGCAGTTATGGCAATGGCTTTAAATGGGACTTTAGGATATTGGGAAGACGCATAAAACATAGCTACCCTTTCGGCACATAATCCCGAAGGATAAGCTGCATTTTCCTGATTTGTTCCCATTACAATTTCATTATTCTCTAATAAAATAGCAGCAGCTACTTTAAATTTAGAATAAGGAGCATAAGCATGATTCAAATATTTGCGTGCAACATTCAAAAGCATTTTTGCATCCTCTTCCAATTCATTAATATCATTAAATTCGGTATAATCAATACTTATTTTTTTGCTTTTCATGGCTTTTCATTTGGTGGTCGTTGAAACAAAAATAACGAATAAAAGTATGCAAAGAAACTTAACCCATCTTGTGGCTCAATTGTATCTTCGGTTAACATCGACAAAAGTAGTACAATAAGAAACACCATAAAGTAAAAGTCCTTATATTTCTTTGTTTTAATAACTGGGTACAACAACGAAAAAATAAACCATAAAAAACCAAATACTCCAAAAGCTACAAAAATGGATAAAAACTGATTATGACTCCTCATTCGAGTATCTTTAAGCGGCGAATTTTGAGCAATAAGCTCCTCTTTAAAAACATCGGGCAAATCGCCAGTTCCAACTCCAAACCAAAAGTGCTTTTTGATTAAGTTGATAGAAGTGTGCCACAATTCTATTCTTTGTATCACACTATGGCCTTGAATATCGCCATTCATACGATAGTTTTGATATTCCCAGAAAATTTTATACAACCTGGTTTTTATACTTATGAACTTTGTATAATTAAAATTAGCTATTCCTTTTTCTACATTTTCGATATCCTTATCGCTCAGCTGGCTAACACCTTGATAATCTTTACGAAGTCCTTTAGAGTTCAAGTATCGAATAAGTGTAATCCGAATATCTTGTCCATCGCTATCTTTTTGATAGAACGGAATTTTACTTTTTTCTTCCCAAGCCATTTGTAATTCGGGCAAACACATATATAATCCGGTCCAGGTTCCATTTTCAACTGGCATAAAAACCGTGTCGTGAATATAGTATGAACCCAATGCAGTAGTATCGTCTAATTGTTGGGTTTGCTCAGACTTAGGTGTAAAATAAGTGTTAACCAATTGATGCAAAAAAAAAGCTAACGTAATTGGCACAATAATAAATACCGAAATGAGGGATAATCGAAGAATCGTATTTTTTTTGGCATTAATAATAAAGTACAATAATAAAAATAGTGAAACAATTAAAATTATTAAAACACCAGTCATCGACTGTAAAATAAACAAAAACTGAATCAACCAAAAAATTATCAATATATAAATCAACTTATACGCAAATATCTGACTACGTTCGTAAAGCAGAAAATAAAAGATTGAAAACACTGCAATACAAATATTTAAACTTAGTCGAATATGAGAAATAAACGGGGAGATATGTCGAATTTCGGTAATATTTTGTGTTGAATAAATATAAATACCTACAAAAGTTGCTGCCAACACTGCTCCTATATGAGCATATAAAACGGTTTTAAATTGTTTAATGGAAATAAGCGAAGTGGTAGAAAGCACAACCGCAAGAGCAAAAATTGGAATTTTGGTTCGTAAATCATTAAATCCGTAATCGAAATTTGAAGTGTTTAACAACCAAACAATGTGCATTACAAAAATGGAAGAAAAAACCAATGCTGGTTTATTTTTAAAAAACAAGGAGAATTTATACTTTAAATTTCCTTCTAAAAGCCAGTTTGCCGAAAGAGCCAACATACCAATACTCATTCCAAATTTGGATAATGGTAGCGATACTGCCAAAAGTAATAACCCAAAATAAAATATGTTTTGATGGATTTTTTTGGAAAATAAGCTCATGGTGTTCAGTAATTAAAATGCTTAAATCAAACGAAATATAATACAAAATATTACTTCTGAATCTTTAAAATAGATTCGTACTGCGATTTGTTTTTCAATATTTCAATTGCTTTAGTAACCTCAGTATCGGTTTTTAGCATTACTTGAATTTGTCCTTTGCGGTAAAAATATCTGGATACAATTTCGGCTTGCAACAATTCAACAATTTCATTTTTATATTTATTCAAATCTTCCTCTTTATTGTGTTTTAGCAATAATTCTAAATTTTTTATTTCATTTTCGATTGCCGAATAATACTCTTCTTTTTTAGAGGTAGATTTTAAACTTTTCAGAATCGATTCGGTTTCAGTTTCATAACCGTAATCTTTGTCTTTTATAAAGTCTAAAAATTGGCTATAAACTTTATCTGACACATTAAAATCAGCAGGAGATTCGATAGATTTATTGTTTTTAAAGAAATAGTTAGCAAAGTCGAAAATAATATATTTTGCATATAGACTCGAAGCAATTTTGCTAAAGGAAGGATTTGAAACTAAAACATCTGGTTCAATTCCACCTTTGTCGTAAACCAATCGACCGTTTCGGGTTTTAAAAGCCACAAAAGTTGAATCGGATGCTTTAAATCTATCTTTTTGAGAATAATCAATTGCCTGAATACACCTTCCGCTAGGAATATAATATTTTGCAATGGTAATTTTTAATCGATTATTATAAGGAAGTGGCACCACATTTTGCACCAAACCTTTGCCATAAGTGCGTTCGCCAATAACCAATCCTCTATCTAAATCCTGAAATGCACCTGCCACAATTTCGGATGCCGAGGCACTACCTTCGTCCACTAAAACCACAATTGGAATTTTTGTATCCACTGCTGTAAAAGTAGTTTTGTATTGGTTGCTTCTATCTGCTGTTTTGCCTTTTGTGTAAACTATCAAATTATCCTTATCCACAAAAATATTCATAATTAAAACAGCTTCTTGTAGAAGTCCGCCACCATTTCCTCTTAAATCTAAAATAAAACCTTCGATATTTTGTTCTTTTAGCTTCAAAAACTCTTCTTTCACCTCTTTGGCTGCATTTTCGGTAAATTGTTGCAAGCGAACATAGCCAATTTTATCGTCCACTTTTCCCGAATAAGCGATGTTTGGAAGTTTGATTTCTTCCCGAATAATATCTTTCGTTATCGGTTTTGTTTCGCCATAGGGCAAATATTTTAGTTTAACCGATGTTCCTGGTTGACCTTTTAGAATTGAACTTACCTCTTCGGTTGTTTTTCCTTTTGCACTTTTATCATTAATTTCTATTATTTTATCGCCTGGATTTAAGCCATTTTTTTGTGCAGGAAAACCTTGATATGGATCGGAAATTACAATGTATCCATCTTGTTCTTGAATAACTGCACCAATTCCACCGTATTGACCAGTAGTCATTAACTTATACTCTTCAATATCCGATTCTGGGTAAAACACAGTGAACGGATCAAGCGATTCGAGCATTGCATCAATGGCATTTTTAACCAAATCATTTGTATTAATAGGATCCACATAATTTAAGTTAAGCTCTTTTAAAACATTCGAAAAAATATCAATATTTTTAGCGACATCAAAATCGTTGTTTATAAAACTAAAGCCTATACCCATTATACAAAAAGCAATTAAAGCCAAAGTGTAATTTCTGAATCGTTGTTTAAAAGAGAGTTTCATTATACAAATATATTTTATTAAGGAACTGGGTCAAATCCACTTTTTCCCCATGGGTGGCATTTCGAAATTCGTTTAAATGTAAGCCATCCGCCTTTTAGCGGACCATGTTTTTGAATTGCTTCAACACCATAAGCTGAACAAGTAGGAACAAAACGACAACTTGGAGGAAAAAACGGAGAAATCATTGCTTGATACATTCGAATCAACAAAATCATGAGATATCCAAAACCTCGTCCTATTATTTTCAACAACTTAAAAATCATGATTTTATTTTCACTTTATCGTTTGTGTAAGCTTTTGTAAAAGTAATTTAATTTTTGTGTTAGTTGTTTCAAAATCGGGGATGTTTTTATCGATGTATATTAAAAAAAGTGAAATGTTTTTATTTTTAACATCTATTGATTTTTGAAAATTCGTTTTATTTAATCTATATGCTTCTCGTATTAATCGTTTCACTCTATTTCTGTCCACGGCATGTTTAAATATTCGCTTAGGAACACTTAATGCAAATAAAACAGAAGATGAATCTGTATTATTATCGGAAATTAAATAATAGAGTTTAAAAGGATGAACAAAAACTACAGCACCTTTTAACAATGTTTCATTTAACAGTTGCTTTGAACATAATCGTTCGTGCTTTTTGAATGTAAACATTAAATAAAATAAATCATTGTTTTTTAGAACACTTTTTAATCTTAGACAAGTAACAATCAATTGCGGATGTAATGGATGGAGTTTCGGGGGTTGGTGCCTGAAATGACAATTTTAGACCATTTTCGGTTATAGCGTGGGCAACATTTGCTCCTAAAACGCCATAATGTATATCCTGATCTCTAATGTTTGGAAAATTGCTAATTAGCGAATCTACTCCAGATGGGCTAAATAAAACAATCATTTGAAATTCGGAAATATCGATTATTTCGGGTAAGTTAACCGCAATATTTGTAAACATTATTGCTTTTGAATAAGTATATTTTTTCTCATCCAGCAAGGCTGTTATTTGTGTAGCTCCAGAATCGGCACAAGGAATGATAAATTTTTCATTTTTATGTTTACCACCCATAATATCAAGCATTCCACTAGTATGATTTTTGCTAAAAAATATTTTACGTTTTCGATACGTTACATACTTTTGAAGATATAATGCAATAGATTCGTTTAAACAAAAATACTTCATCGAATCGGGAATTTCGAATCGCATATCTTTTGCTAATCGAAAATAATGATCCACCGCATTTTTGCTCATTAAAACAACTCCCGTGTTTTCGAGGATACCAACTCTATCTTTCCTAAATTCGATAGCACTTACACCTTCTATTCGAAAAAACTTTTGAAAAACGATTTCTACATCATGTTTTTTTGAAATTTCAGCATACGGACTCTTTTCAAAGTCGCTTGGAGCTGGTTGAGATACTAATATTTTGCTAATCTTTTCCATTCTATGGTTCTTAAGCGCTATTTAGTAATAAATATCATCGCAGTTTTAAGTATGATAACATACGGTAAAATTTCGACGGTGCAAAGGTAAATAAAAATCTTATAGTAATTGAATGTTTTGTTCCAAATTTCAAAACCTTTTATGTTTTTAAAAATCAAAAACAGAACAATTATAATTGCCGAAAAATAAAGGAATACACTTATTTCGCTATACGCAAAAGTAAGTAAAAATGGAAATATTATGATGGAACTTATACTCAGTGTTAGTAAGTTTTGAAGTATAAAGCTCGCTGATTCAGACTGGTTATCGAAAATATAGCCCACTATTAAAATTAATAAAGATTTTAATAGCATGAATAATAAATAGACACCAAGAATTATTAAATAAAGATTTACTTCCGAAATTCCGATATCTTGGATAGAATTAAACCTTTTAATAATTAAAAAAAAGAACAGCGAAAATGAAATTATTATAATAAAAATAATTGGAAACAGAATAGTTTCATTAAAAATATTCCCATCTCGCTCAAGTTGTCCTAAATATCTTTTTGAAAAAGGTGCCTTAATGGTTTGAATCCACCTTTGGTGAAAGTTTGTCGATATATATATGTATAATACAAAAACCAGTAAAAAAGGAATAATTATCCAATCGCTATTTGTTCGTGAAATCTCATTTTTGGAAACACTTTTAGGTTTTAAAAGGTGGTTTTCGAAAATTGAAGTTGTGAATGTTGTATCTTTTTCGGAATATGATAGCGATGGCGAATAAAACTGCAAAATTTTCTCATACGACATGCTTTTTAAAACGGAGTCGTTCTTAACATTTGCCACCAAATCGGCCAAAGGAAAAGTTTTTTCGTATATAAAAAGGGTGTCTTTAAGATGTGCCATTAAACAAATGTTTTTGCAAAAATACAAAAAACATGGGCTAAATAAGATTGATTTTTTTTACAGTTTTTTGCGTCGTTCAATTTCGTCTCGAATATGAGATGCTTGTTCGTAATTTTCTTCTTTAACAGCCTCGTCGAGCATCCTCAATAATTCATCATCATTATAATACTCATATTCGTTTTCGTCGGTTAATGAGAGCTCATGTTCTACATTTTCGTTTTGAACAAACATTGAACTTTCTTCGATAGAAGCATCTTTCATTATTTTTTCAAATGTGTATATCGGGCAGTTAAACCTTAGTGCCAACGAAACGGCATCCGAAGTGCGAGCTTCAATTTCTTTTACTTCCTTGCCATTGTGAGCTAACATTTGAGAATAAAAAACACCTTCTTCTAATTTGTAGATAACGACTTCTGTGATTTGTATCGAAAAAGTATCGGCAAAGTTTTTAAATAAATCGTGGGTTAATGGTCGCGAATATTTAATTTTTTCGATTTGTATAGCAATAGATTGTGCTTCAAAACCTCCAATAATTATAGGCAGTTTCCTCTTCCCATTTGCTTCCCTTAAAATTAATGCATACGCATTATTTTGAGTTTGACTGTATGTTAGTCCTTGCACTTCAAGCTTAATCTTCATAAGATAATCGTTTTCAGTATTTTTAAAAAATATATTTAATTATTAAACAACGTTTTTATTTTATTGTTCGTGAAATAATAATTTTATGCTTTTCAATTACAAATTTACTAAATTTTCAGTCAATTATCTTACAGTTTTTAAAATTATCCTGTTTATAAATTTGCATTACACATTTTTTGCAATCAAATTCCAATTTATACACATTGTCTAAATGGCGTATAAACATTGGGTCGTTCACTTGGCTTAAAAGACTTTCGGAAAATTGTTTGCATTTTCCATAAGCAAACTTTAAACAATGATGAGTTGTCATTAAAGCTAAGTTTTTATAATCCTGATTAAACTCGGCACCCATTATATCCACTTCCACTCCATGTTTTTCGAAAAAACTTTTTGAATACGAATTTATAATATTAAGTTCGGGTGTTGATTGCTTTTCAGGATATTTTATATCATTGTTAATCAGCAATATGCTGTCTTCAGATTTGAAACTCGTTCGCTTAATTAAAAGTTGTTCTAACACATCTCGCCTAATTTTATTTAAATCTGCAATGCGAATAAATGGAATTAATTCCGATAAAAAAATCAATTTGTGCAACAAAAAAATCGTATTTCCACTTTTTGAAAACTGCTCTATAATATTTTGTTTTGCTTTTTCGGTTTGAACCGCATTTTCATATTTTTCATAAAACGTTAAGCAAACCGAAAAACCATCTTCATCCGTTGCAGTAATATTAATTTGTTCCTTAAATTCAAACTGAATCACTACAGAGATGGTTCTTTGAGTTCGTTCGGAATTTAATTGACGTCCAAAATCGACATCTTTGTTCCTAAAAATTTTTGCTCCAACAAAACAATTGCTAAATGAATCGGCATAAATATGACTGAAATTAACTTTATTAACCACAAATCCTTCAAGATTTCCTTTTTTATCTACAAAACACAATCCATCGCCATTCAAAATTGTTTCCTGGGTGTCAATTTCGATGTAATTTTGTCCAACCGAAATTACTTTACCCAAGAATGCACCGAGTGATTTTGGGGAGTTTATAGTTGCAATTTCTGCACTTCTTCCATTTATATTTAGCTCGGTATAAGAGCGGTTAAATGTTTTATTTGGATTTGGGGTAAAACTCAAACTAACCGAACCCGAAGATGTTTTTTTGTAGTTTGAATTTCCCTCTAAAAATCTGTCAAGTAATTGTCGATAATGTCCAACAATATTTTTAACGTAAGGCAAACTTTTCAATCGTCCCTCAATTTTTAAGGACGAAATTCCAGATTCGATTATTTTATCGAGATTATTTTCGAGATTTAAATCTTTGAGCGAAAGAATGTACTTGTTTTCATCGATAATTTGCATGTTTTTATCCAACACATCGTAAGGCAATCGGCATGGTTGTGCACAACTCCCCTTATTTGCACTTCGTCCACCATTGCACGCACTCATGTAACATTGACCACTATAGCTAACACACAAAGCTCCATGAATAAAGTATTCTAAATCAATGTTTGTATTATTTCGGATTTCTTGAATTTTCTCAAGCGACATTTCGCGAGGTAGAACAACTCGAGAAAATCCGATTTTTTCCAGAAAATTAATTCTTTCAACCGAAAAATTATGCATTTGAGTACTTGCATGTATAGGCATTGGAGGCAAACCTGCTTCAATTAAACCAAAATCTTGAATTATTAGAGCATCAACGCCAATATCGTAGGCTCTAAAAGCCATTTTTTGAGCTGGCAAAATCTCCTCATCGTACAATAATGTGTTTAGGGTTAAGAAAATTTTGGCTTGATACTGATGGGCGTATTTGACAAGTTTTTCGATGTCTTCAAACGAATTTGATGCAACAAATCGAGCTCCAAAGCTTTCTCCACCTATATACACCGCATCGGCTCCATGCCTAATGGTAGCCATTCCAATTTCAATGTCTTTGGCTGGAGCTAATAGTTCTATTTTTTGTTGCATAATTTTTTTTTACAAAAATAGTGGTTTATTTCTAATTTATAAATTGCTTGTCCATTTTCAACATCAGAGGAACTCAAAGAATTTATTACACAGTGTAACTTTTTTTTACCGCAAATCTTCTAATTTTGTCATGCATCCGCCAGTGGTCGGAGAAACGTAGTTTAGCGTAATCATCTGATTACGATAATAGATTCCTCTCCGCCAGAGGTCGGACTACCAATGACAGAATTATATAAAAAACTGAATTGCAAGTGTTTATATTTTTTCTAGTTCTCCTAATTTCAGGATAGGATTCAACCAAAAAATAGATTCCTCACTTCACTTCGTTACGTTACCAATGACAGAATTCAGCATCATTCTCATTTATAACTGATTGTGAATTTGATTCGATGTTAATGTCCAATGGACAAATTTTTCAATTGATAGTGTTTTTTTTATTAATGTCAAAGTCCTAACGGACTATCAAATTATTGCCCGTAGGGCATTAATCTCAATAAAAACTTCTTGTTTTATGTAAAAAACTTCCACGTAGTGGATTAACAG
>JBBQWB010000104.1:0-10519 GCA_038210985.1 Bacteroidales bacterium | reverse complement strand
GTTAACATTTTCAGCAATCAGAATTTGGAACACAACACATTGATTAGCTTCTAATTAACCACATTAAGTTTAAGTTAATATTATCCGACTACCATTGTAAAGGATGATTGAAAAAACACATATTATTCTATTTCAAACGCTGTCCTAAACAAAATCTCACATAAATTCTTATTCTATTATCTTTTGCAAATATAAAGGCACATAAAATCCTTTGCCATTATAAATCATCACAGTAGATGTTGGAATAATTTTTCGATTTTTGTTGGGTTTTTCGGTAATCCAAATTTCGTTTTTGTTTGCTGGAATTCTTAATTCTGTATTTTTATTATTTACCACAAAAATAGGCTCAAAAACATTTGAAGTATCTAAACTAGTAGAATAATTTTTAAACAATTTATTGGCATCCACATAATACAAACTAGTTAAACTATCCAAATTATCAACGCCTAATATTTCGCACATATACTTATTTATGTCTGTGTTTTGAACCAATCCCATAGGTCGATATCCCGTAGGATGATAAACAGCTAAAAAAACATCTTCGCCTGTGTGCCCCATGCTTGTCCAACCAATAGATGTTCGATTTGAAATTATTTTTGCAACAATTTTCACTATTTCAAAAGGATTTTTTGGACGATTTTCGTAAAACGCAAGAATCGTTTCCACTTCTTTGTCTGTAAGATTTTCGATGCCATACATGTTTTTAAACGAATCTTCAATAGCTTGCTTTGTAGGCTTTTCGGAAAATAAATTTTTATAAACCTCAGCGGTATTTTTACATTTTAAAAGGTTTCCAAAAAGCTCATTGTATGATTTTTTATCATATCCTTTGTTCATTGTATTGTTGCCCAACGAAATGCCTCCGTTTCCATGATCGGGCAATATAACTACAGCTGTGAAACCATCTTTTATTGCAAATTCAATGGCTTTTTTAACGGCTTCGTCAAAAGCAATAAATTCGGAAACAACACCTACTGGGTCGTTATCGTGTGCCGACCAATCCACTTTACTTCCTTCCACCATTAAAAAAAATCCTTTTGGATTTTTTGACAATGTTGAAATTGCCTTTTCGGTCATTTCGGATAAGGATGGTTCTTTTTCCGGATTACGATCAAAATTATTCGCTAAATCTTCGTCTGCAAATAATGCCCAAATTTGAGTCCCATCAAACTTCTTAAAGTCGCTTACCGATTCTGTATAAAAAATCTTATTCTGTTTCAAAACAGTGGACATATCTAATCCATCGGCTCGTTTTTTCAAGTATTTTATTCCACCACCCATCACCACATCTGGCTGACAATAAACCATTTGTTTTGCCAATATTTCGTATTGCTGACGATTGGGATAATGCGATGCAAAAGCAGCAGGAGTTGCATGTGGAAAATAGCAAGTAAAAACTAATCCCGTAGATTTTCCATTTAATTTTGCAGCTTCTAAAATTGTAAAAAGCGGCTGAAAAGCTTTTGTTTTATCCACCGGATAAATATCATTTGCAGTTGCATCTGGATACGTTGAAATATATCCACTACGCGACAAATAACCTGTTGCATAAGCACTTCCTGTAGGTGCCGAATCGCCAATTGGAGCATCCGACGAATGCGTGCGTACCAATCCGCAAATATATGGATCAATTGCATTTAATTTCCCTTCTCTATACCACCTTACAATACTTAAAACATCTACACTAGTGCCGTCCGGAATCATTAATATAACATTTTTTACTTGATTGTTTTGTCCAATAACTTGAATTGAAATTATCAACAAAAGCAATAATTGTATTTTTTTGAAAATCTTTTTCATTTTTTATTTTATCGTTTTTACAAAGATAAGTACATTTTGCAATCTCTTAAATTAATACGACTAATTTTAGTTTGAATTGAACAATTTTTAATTCTAATAGTTTAAATTTAGTTGAGTTTAAATTGAATTTATATTTAGTTAATTAAATAATTTACATCAAAAGTGTTTATAAAATGAATCATTCTGAGTTACTTGAGTTGTTTTGGGTGGATTATTGTGAAAAAAATCCTTCTATTAAAAAAGTGTACGATTTATTAGAGGGGCAAGGCGAAACGGTTGTAAACGACCACATTGCTTTTAGAACATTTAACCTTCCCGAAATTAACATTTCTGTACTTTCAATTCCAATTATTAATGCTGGATATGAAGAATCAGGAAGTTATTTTTTTGAAGAAAAACAACTAATTGCAAAACACTACAAACACAAAACCAACCCTAATGCTCCATTAATTTTTATTAGCGAACTACTGGTTCAACGTTTTAGCTCATACTTGCAAAGCACCGTTAAACGCTTAGTAAAAAGAATTCCTATTAATATTATTGCTTCCGACTATTTAATTTCTTCGGGAAACAACTGGGGAGAGCCATCGTACGAGGTTTACGAACAATTGCGAAGCGAATCGGAATATGCAGCTTGGGTTTATATCAACGGATTTATTGCAAACCATTTTACCATAAGCGTAAACCATCTAAAAAGCATTAAGTCGATTTACGAACTTAACGACTTTTTAAAATCGAATGGTTTTATGATGAATAATCCCAAACAAGAAGTTCAAGGCTCGCCCGAAGAACTACTCGAACAATCGAGCACTAAAGCCGAACTTGTAAAAGTAGAATTTCAAGAAGGTACACATGAAGTTACTTCCACATACTGTGAATTTGCAAAACGCTATCCCAATGAAAATGGAGTGCTTTTTTCGGGTTTTATTACAAAATCAGCAGATAAAATTTTCCAAAGCACCGATTTGTATTCGAATATTTAAATTTATACTTATTTTTTTTGGCTGCTAAGTTAGTTATGCTAATTTTATCCGCATAATATTTGCGATTTATAAACAAAATTATCTATCATATTTTTTTGTAAGTTTGTATCCTAATTATCCAACTAAATGGACATCAAAGAGTACAAACTGAAAACCGAAAATACAAAGCAAAACCATCCTTGGGAATATGCTCGTTTAGAAGTGGTTTACGACTTAATCAATAGGTATTTTAAATCTGAAAACACAAATATTTCAATTACAAAACCGACCATTCTTGATGTAGGTTGTGGCGATGGTTTTTTTCTCGAACAACTTTCAAAACGAATACCAAATGCCGATTACATTGCAGTTGATACAGCTTTTGACGATGAATTTATTGCCTTTTTTACCCAAAAATATGCAAAAAGTAACATTCAGTTTTTATCCAAATTGAGCTCCGAAGCTCTTAACGGAAAACATATTGACATTATACTTCTGCTGGATGTTATAGAACACATCGAAAACGACATCGACTTTTTAAAATCGCTCACCAAATTGTCTGGTTTTGATAACAATACAATTATTGTAATTAGCGTTCCAGCATATCAATCCCTATTTTGTTCGCACGATACTTGGCTGGGACATTATCGCCGCTATACCGTTAAGATGTTGCGAAATCATCTTATGCAAGCCAGTTTACAAAGCCAAAAGGATGGAAATTTCTTTTTCAGTTTATTATTCCCACGAATATTTCAAAAAATTAAAGAATTCATTGTTAAACCAAAACTCGAAAATGTTTCCGGAATTGGCGATTGGAATGGAGGCAAAACATCCTCTAAACTGATGAAAAATATATTAGTATTCGATTATAAAACTTCACAATTAAAACGATTATTCGGAATTCGATTGCCCGGATTATCATGCTACAGTATATGCAAAAAACAGTTGTAATTATTCCATGCTATAACGAAGCCGAACGACTTCCTTTGGAAGAGTTTAAAGAGGGTTTTTTACAAAATTCGGACGTGTTGTTTGTTTTTGTAAACGATGGAAGTAAGGATAACACAATAGATGTGTTAAACAAACTTGCTTTGGAATATTCAAATGTGAATATGCTTGATATTCAGCCAAATTCGGGTAAGGCAAATGCTGTTCGCTTCGCTATTCAACATGCTTTAGAAACCTACACCTTCGATTATATCGCCTATTTTGATGCCGATTTAGCCACTCCACTTACCGAAATAAAGCGATTTATAGATTATTTCGATGCCGATAAAAAAAGAAAAATGGTAGTTGGTTCTCGGGTTCGCCGTTTAGGTGCCGAAATTGAACGTTCGTGGAAACGCCACATTATTGGGCGAATTTTTGCCACTTTTGCCTCGGTAACTATTTTGCTGCCAGTTTACGATACTCAATGTGGAGCAAAAATGATTCATCGCGATGTGGTTGATTCGCTATTCAAAGAACCTTTTATCAGCAAATGGCTGTTCGATGTGGAAGTGTTTGCACGATTAACCATTTTACTCGGTTATCCCCAAATAAAATCTGCTGTATTTGAACATCCTCTTGAAAAATGGGTCGAAAAAGGAAATTCGCGAATTAAAGCAAAGGATTTTCTGAAATTTCCAATTGATCTATTTAAAATCTACCGAAAATATAATTCCAAAATAAAAAAACTGAAACAATTAAAATAATTCTTTCTGTATGAATATCAAACCAAAAAAAGAAAAAAGTCAAGTTATACAAACAAGTCTTAATAAGCTATGTGTGGTTTTTAGGGCGAATAATATAATACAACATGCTAAAGTTATTAGCGAAACTTTGGGGCGACTTCGCCCCGATCATCTGAAAATGGTTGAGCTTGTTTTAGTAAGTTCCGAAAAAATAGAACTTAGCCAAATGGGCTTTGCTCCTGCCGAAAAATATCCTGCAAAAATTAGCATCCTTAAGACTTCCGACTCTTTTAAAACCGAATTATCACACGTTTTAATAGTAGATTGCGACCTATTGGACAAAACTTTTAATTTAAGCGAAATTTTAAGCATTAAATTAACCGAAGGCATTGAAGCCCTTAAGCTATCTTTTCTTTCAACTGACGAAAAGAAATCCCACTCCGCTTATGTTTGGATTTGCAAATGTGAAATTGTAGCTTATGTTTTAGGATTAAATATTCCCACCACCAACTTTGACTATATTTTTCGAAAAGAAAATTTAAAAACAGACGAACAAACCCTAAACCAGAGTTTGTCATCAAAAAATATAAAAAGTTTTGTCCAAAATTTCACAGATTCATTAAAGCGATTTTTTCAATGGTATATTTATTTGCCAATTCGCGAAATGAAATTAAGCAAACAAAACACTCCAACTTTTATTCAAAACCGTGAACCAGCAATTTATCGCTTACTGTTTTTTGTAATTGCCATTGGACTTATGTTTACCATGACGCATTTGAGCAAAGATGCAGGAGTTTCAGGCGACGAAATGGTTAACTACAATCATGCAAAACTAGTGTACGAATATTATGCAAAGGGCGATAAATCGGCAGTGGATGTTCGTGTTAATCCAAATTTAGATCGAACAATGTTGCAATATTATGGTCAGTCATTCGATAATATCACCTATTTTGTAAACAAAATTACAAATACCGATTCGCCATTCGAAAGTCGCCATTTAATGAACTCCCTAGTAGGTTGGCTAATTATCTTAATCACGGGTTTGTTATTGTCGCATATTGCTGGTTGGAGGGCTGCAATAATCGGAATGATAATGCTGTTTGTTTCGCCTCGATTTTTAGGACATTCCTTCAATAATCCAAAGGATATTCCTTTTGCCTTTGCTTATGTATTTTCAATTTTTCAAATGATATTGTGGGCAAAAGAACTTCCAAAAATCAAAATCAAACGAATTATATGGATTGTTTTAGGAATTGCAATGGCAATTAGCGTTCGTATTGGAGGATTAATGTTGGTTGCATTTTTATTTATGATTGTTGGACTTTGGTATATAACTTCCCGCCCATTAAAAGATTTTTTAACGGCAAAATATTTATCCGGAGGTTTCAAATACATTTTTATTTTACTTGGAATGTCTATCGCTGCTTTTTTTGTTGGTATAATTTTATGGCCTTACGCCATCGAAAGTCCAATAAAACACTCTCGAGAATCATTGGCTATTATGACCAACTTCTCGGTAGGAATTCGCCAATTGTTTAACGGCGAAAATATTTGGTCAGATAGAGCTCCCTGGGATTATTTGCCAAAATACATTTTTATGACCATTCCTATGGTTGCAATTTTAGGCTTGGCACTATTTATTGCTTTGATTAAAAAAGTTCTAAAAAAATCAAACGAATTGTTCGTTTTTGTGATTGTGTTTGCATTCTTCTTTCCAGTGTTTTATATTATCTATCAAAAATCAAATGTATATGGCGGATGGCGACACGTTTTGTTTATTTATCCATTTTTAGTTATGGCTGCTTCGCTCGGATTTGATGGCTTATTACACTTATTTAAAAGCAAATATATTCGAGATGGAGTTTGGATTGTAATTGCTGGTTTTATGTTTCTGCCATTAAAACACATTACAAAAAATCACCCTCACGAATACATTTATTACAACGAATTATCGGGCGGAGTGGATAAAGCATACGGTTTTTATGAAATGGATTATTACTATCACAGCATGCGTGAAGCTAGTTTCTGGTTAAATGATTACATTAAAAAGGATAATCCAAAACCCACAAAAAAAACGGTTGTAGTAAGTAACAATATGGGAATCACTCAATATTATTTCCGCCACGACACCGCAACTGTTGCCGTTGGATACATAAGATATTACGAACGTGGAACCATTGACTGGGATTATTGCATTATTGTAAACAGTTACATCGATGCCAATCAATTGCAAACAGGAATGTGGCCTCCAAAAAACACAATTCACACCATTGAAGTCGACGGCAAACCAATATGTGCAATTTTAAAACGAGATAATCGAGACGATTATTTGGGTTTTTCAACAAAAGCAACTGCCGAAGGTATAAAGGACAATCCTGTATTAAAAGATTCGTTAACAAAGTTGTCCATTTCGTATTTCAAAAGTGCACTTAAAGCCGACTCACGCAACGAAACCGCTTTATTGTCGCTTACCGAAACGTATATGAATATGCAAAACCTAGACACGGCAATGTATTATGTCGATATACTTTTGGCAGTTTATCCTTCGTACGAAAATGGTTTAAATTATAAAGGTTGGCTAAGCATCCAAACTTTTGATAAAACTCAAAATCAAAAATTGTTAACCGATGCTCAAAAAGCATTTGAAACAATTATTAAGGTTAACTATAAATACATTTATGGATATTATGGTTTAGCAATGACATATATACGAATGAACCAACTTGATAAAGCAATGGCTACCTTGGAAGATGGAATGAAGGTGAACCCTAATTTTCCACCAGTGGTTGAACTTTATAATCAACTTCGGACGCATAAATCGCAAGGAGGAATGTAGAATTTATATCGTAAATCATTTAAATTTAAAGACCTATTAACGATTTTGGAGAGTACTAAAAATGAGTAACAAAAATTTTAGAATCAAAAATTTTAAAAGGATAATATTTTTTATTTTTGCCAATGTAATTTTGATAAATAGTCCTTGCAAGAAAACTCAGTGTTTGATAAGAAAACTTCAAATTCAAGGCTTTCGTAGCAACGAATTTAGAGAGTTCCGAATTAGATTTTGTACGTTTTCATTTGCTTTCACCCTTGAGGGCTGGGGCAAAAAAAGAAATGAAAACCAACAAAATCTTGGTCGGAATTCGTTGCAAGTATTACAGCTTGTCCGACCTTTGGCTGAAAGAAGTTGGCGTTTTCTTGCAGACACTTTTTAAAACGAATTTTAATCACAGGTTATAAACACTTCTCATTTAATAAATAACTTAGAACGTTAGATACAATTCTAAAAGGAATTTATTACTTTTGTGTAAATATTTGATAAAATGAAAATACCAAAATTTTTAAAAAACAAATACATTGTAACTTCGATGGTGTTTTTTGTGTATATGTTTTTTTTCGATTCCAATAATTTAATCCGACAATTTGAATTAATGAAAGAACTTAGAGGAGTTGAAGTAGAGCGAAAATATTATATGGAAGAAATCACTTTAAATGTTTCAACAACCGATGAATTGCTTTCGGATATTAAAAAACTTGAACGTTTTGCACGCGAAAAATACCTTATGAAAAGATCCAACGAAGATGTTTTTATGATTGTAAGACCGAAAGTTGAAGAGGCTTTACAAAAATAGATTTAAGGTTGATAAAAAAAAGAAACCGTAACTGAATTATCAATTACGGTTTCTTTGTTTTTGTGTTCCAGCTGGAACCCGAACCTTATATCATAAACACCTTTAATTCAATACTTTATCACTGCCAAATTATCAAGGTAACCTTTTTTACCACACGGTAATACGTGGTCTTCTTTGCATTTAAATGAACGTATTTTCTCTCAACACAAAGATACAAAAAAATTCAACATCAATGTGTTTTTCTCTCTAATTTTTACTTTCAAACCAGCCGCAGGCTGTCAAGCTTTCTGCTTTTTACTTTATAAACTTTCTGCTTTTTCACTTTATAAACTTTTTACTTTCCAACTTTCTACTTTCTACTTTGTCCAACTTTTTACTTTCTACTTTGTCAAACTTTCTACTTTTTACTTTCCAACCAACCGCAGGCTGGCAAGCTTTCAACTTTACAAAATCAATCACATACGGATATCCGTACCGTTTTTTATGGGTTTATCTCGGAACTTGCAGCGCTCGTAGGTAAGAAAAAATTAAAGGATGCGCTTTCTGGCGTTCTCAACGATGTAAAATAGTAAAGCCCCGATTTTCGGGGCTTTACTATTTTATTCTGCTAATTCTTTTTCTAAATCTATCTTTCGTTTAAAGTAAATCTGCATAGCTTCTTCTTCTCGTTCTAATAGTTGATTAAAAAAATCATCATCATTACAAAGTTCATTAAACCCAATTAGATTTTTATAATCAACATAATCATTTTCAACATTGATTTTTACAAACCAATTTTTGGGCAGCTCATTATTTATGGTTTCAAAAATTTGATAAGGAAACCAGCTTGGGCGACCACTTTCATCAACCAAAAAGTATAAATTATCAGACTGCTTAAATGTCAATATACCTGTAACTAAATACTCTTTGTTCATTTCAAGTCCATAATCAAAGTTATCAGGAATGCCACTTGGCAAATTCGAAGGGTCGTTATATTTACAAATTACTTTCATAACTATTTCCCCCCTATAAATTTAAAATCATCAATAGATTTTATCACACCGTTTTCCCATAAAGCATTATAATGAATTTCTACACCGTGAGCTGTTCTATTTGACATTTTACTCCAACCGCTCCAACGCCCTGAAGCATCTTTCATCGTATTTATTAGCGTTTTTCCTGCTGTGGGGTTAGACATAATTTCCTTCATAGCTAACTGCTCCGTAAGGTTTGCGGCTGCTGTTCTGCCCGTAGGGCCTAAGCCCAAAGGCTTTAACAAGTTAGCTCCCCCCTTAGCGGCAAAGCTACCACCAACTTTCCCAATCAAAAACATTCCTGCCATAGTTAGTCCTTGTGAAGTCCAAAAAGCTGCATTTTCTCTCATCCCAAGACCTTCCAAACCAACTTGCATTGGTTCTCTTATAAAAGATTCAACTAATGCACCTGCAACATCGGTAGTATAGCAAGCACCGCTCCCAGTTGACCTTCCATTCTCGTAAAGTTCATTTTCTGTATTACTATACACAAATCCATTCTTTGAACTATCCTCAATACCATTCATTAATAAATTAATACCACCAATATTATATTGTTGAAAAAAACCGACTGTAGTTGTGGTACAAATGTTTGTCATGCATCCATTAAACCCCATAAAAGATTTACTTATTGTTTGGGATGCAAACAAATAATTATATATTGTTGCATTCCCAGACGAAATTGCTTGATTAAGTGACTCGTGATCTTTATAAGGACCATACACCGTTCCTGTAAATTGTGTGAGTGAATACTCCTGCACTTCATTACTATACTTAAAATTTGTTGTTGTTAATTGCTGATTGTTGACTTTCCATTCCTCAAGCCCATCCAAATCTATATAACTAATCGGCTTGTTACCTGCATATTGATACGGTGTATAATATGGATACTTAAACTGCAACGCATCCACACTCACAAACCTACAAATCCACGCTGCATAATACCTCGCTCCGTAATAGTACAACCCTGTCTCCTCATCTCGCTCTTTTCCTACATACTTATACCTTTTTAACGAAACCTCTGTTTCGCTTCTTCCACTTCTATAACTTGTTGTTCCAAAAGGATGATACTCCTCATAGCTGATAATAGCTGCCGTGCTATCCAATTCCAGACATGCACTGCCCAGATGATTATTGTATTGGTATCGTACCACTGGAGTATTGCCAGTTTCGGTTTCTATCATTGCAAAGCGGTCGCGGTCGTCCATAATATGGACAGTACTCCGCTCGGTATCCAAAACATCATTTACGAATTTGCGATAAATCTCGTAATCACCAACATAATAACGCTCTTCTCGGATGTTGTTTTTAACGACCACTTTTCGGCTACGGTTGCCGCCCATATCATAATTGTAATAGGAGGTAAACGTTCCATTGCCTGCACTTTGCAAACGGTCGGCAAAATCCCAAACCATGCTTGTTAGGTGTGGCATAGTAAG
>JBBQWB010000103.1:0-10522 GCA_038210985.1 Bacteroidales bacterium | reverse complement strand
TGCAGCCAGTTTGGTAATGTCTAAACCCAAACGAGAAAAGTAATTGTCGGGCAAAGCACCTTTCAAAGCTTTGTTGTCTTTCTCAATGGTATGCAAGGCTGTGTCAATGATTAAAGCAATATCGTTTTGTCTTGCCTTTTTCACAATGTAACTCCACCGTGAAATTTCTTCTAAGAAAAACACATTGCTCATATTGTAGAAGTCGGCAAGCTCAATGTATTTTTCTTTGCCTTCGGCAATTAATTTTGCTCTGTGTTCCTCAAATTTGTCACTGGCAAACTTTAAGAAAACAAGTCCTAACACCACGTGTTTGTATTCGGCAGGCTCAAGGCTTCCTCTCAATTTATTAGGAGCTTCCCAAAGTGTTACTTCAATTGCTTTTTCTTTTAGTTCTTTTTTTGCCATTATATTTTTTCAGTCCTTTAATTAAAAACCCAAATATACATAATTCCGTGGGTGCGTTGGCAAGAAAACAACTCTTTTGCAAGCTGAAGCATCGGCTTGTGTGCCGGGCTTGCAAATGTGTTGTTTTATGCTTAGGCTGTTCATTATTTCGATTTTCTTTTTCTGTCTTTTAGCAGCAAATTGTCCGCTGTGTCGTTGTCTTTTTACACTTGCACTCAACGGTTATTATTTTATTAAACGTTTCCCCACAAAAATACAAAAAAACTGAAATGATTCACTTTTTTAAAATATTTCAATAAAAAAATAAGGAAATGATTAATAAAATTGAGTTGAACTATGTCACAGTTTGCATCTATGGGCTTCTATCTTGCGACTTTCAATTATTATTAGTTTTTATCGGACAATATTAATTATAATTTATAAATTTGTCAAAAATCGATAAAACATGATAAACTTTTTGAAAACAAAAAAAATCAAAAACATTTGTGCATATTCTTATATTATTATTCTAACAATTTTATCATATAGCTGTGCTGCTCCGCGATTTATTACAAATTCCGGAAAAGTTACACCCCACAAGCAGTTTCGTTTTGGAGGAAATTTTTCAGGAAACTTTTCCACATCCATCGCAACAAGTTTGTTTGATGGGGCAATTTCAACAGCCACCGATTTGATAAACGAAGATACCGTTAAATTAGAAGAATCAGTTACTTCCATTGAAAAAATAGCCCTATCCTACTCTCTCGACCCAATTGGAACTGGATATGATTTTTATCTTAGATACGGAATTTGTAAAAGACTGGATGCTGGGTACAAATTTGCTTCAGGAGTTCATGCATTTGATGCAGCTTATCAGTTTTTAGGCTCAACTGGTACAATTAACAATCCCGAAAAAAATGGAATGTGTGGCAGTGTTGGATTACAATTTTCATCCCAATCGTATGATTTACCTTTTGGTCTTAACAAAATACAAAAATTTTTAGGTTTTGAGCTCGAGCGTATAGACTTTCTCCTTCCAATAATTTTTAGTGCTCCCATTGGTGAAGAAGAAAAATATGGTGCATTTTCATTTGGATTTGCTTATAATTATTCCATTATTAAATATAGTTTTGATCCAAAAAACATTTATACTCGTATTGCTAACTCCTCAAATCTTATAGAGGTTAAACCTATTAGTAAAAAAAAGAGTTACCACTCCTTTGGAACGTTTATTAATGTAAAAGCTGGGTATAAATATGTGTATCTAATAGCATCTTTAGCCATGTATTATCAGAATTATGGAAATTATGAGATTCTGAACGAAAAATTCATTCATATTTCGGGTTTAACTATTATTCCAACTATCGGTTTACAATTTAGCATTTTTGAAATTCCACGTTTTCATAAAAAAAACACATCTTCAACTCCTTCTTTGTAAATATGACTTCAATATTCATTCTACCAATACCTTAAATCCGCAAGGAAATTCTATTACAAAACCAAACTGAGCCTTATTTCAGGCAATGCTCGAAAAAACCGTTTCGCCGTATCAAAGGATACGCCTGCAATGCTTTTTCCTGTGCTAGACCAGCACTAAAGCACATTTTGGCTTTTCATAGCGAATCACTTTGCGGATTTAAGGTAATAGTCAAAATTTGCAATTTGATTTAATTCCAAAAACAGTATATCCACAAAAAATAAGTATTTTTGTAAGCAATTTTAATTCAAATGAAAATTTTTAAGTCTTTAATATTCGTAATTCTCTTTCAAGTATTTGGAATTTATACTTTATACAGTCAACAAAATGAAAATAAGCCAATTGACATTAAAAGAGTAGATCGACCATACTTTACTGGTGGTAACTTTGGATTGCAATTTGGAAGTGTTACGGCTATCGACGTATCGCCAATTTTAGGATATCGAATTACCGAAAACATTGCGGTTGGCATTGGAGGTACTTACCAGTATTTTAGAGACGCTAGATATGTTCCAGCAATTTCGACCGACATTTACGGGGGAAGATTGTTTGCAAGATATTATTTCTTTGAAAAATTCTTTTTACACGGTGAATATGAACTCATTAATTACGAAAAAATGAGTATTATTCCAGGAACAAGCAGTTTATTAAATGAACGGATTTGGGAAAATAATATTTTTTTTGGCGGAGGATATCGACAACTTTTTGGCGAGTTTTCATCCTTGCACATTAGCATTCTGTGGAATTTTAATCAAGGTCCATATTCTCCCTATTCAAACCCTCAAATCAGAATAGGATTTGACATCCTGCTATAAACTAAACCATCCTATGTTTTTTATAAGTCGATTTATAACTCAGCGTTTAATTAAAGAAAATAAAAAAAAGTTTTCCCGACCAATCTATATTTTAGCAATTGTAAGCATTACTGTTAGCATTATTGTCATGATTCTATCGTTGTCGATTGTTCAAGGGTATCAACAATCTATAAGCAATAAAATAAGTGGATTTGGCTCGCATATTCAAATTTCCAACTACGATTCAAACAACTCATACGAATCAACACCTGTGGATGCAAGTATAGATTTATTTAGCACTCTAAACCAAACCTCGAATGTAAAACACACTCAAGCATTTGACTTAAAAGCTGGAATTTTGAAAATGGATGATCAAATTGAAGGCATTGTTTTAAAAGGCGTTGATGAAAATTATGATTGGTCGTTTATGAATGAAAATATGGTTGAAGGTTCGATTCCAAAAATAAGCGATTCAGCTACTACCATCGATGTTTTGATTTCTCAAACCATTGCCAACAAACTAAATATAAATTTAAGCGAAAAGGTACAGGTATATTTTATTCAAGAACCGCCACGAGTAAGAGTTTTTAAAGTTTGTGGAATTTACAATACCGGACTTAGCGATTTTGATAAAAAATACTTATTTATTGACATTAAACACATTCAAAAGCTGAATAATTGGCTAGTAAACCAATATTCGGGAATAGAAATTATTTTGAATGACTTTTCGCAGTTGGATAAAACAACCAAAGAAATTGAAACCAACATTCCGTATAATCTTCGAGCTCAAAGTATAAAACAATTATATCCCGATTTATTCGATTGGATTGAGCTTTTTGATGTAAATATAATTGTTTTAATAAGCATAATTTCTATTATCAGCATCCTAACATTAGTTTCTACTATATTGATTTTCATTCTTGAACAAACTTCGTTTATTGGAATAATGAAAGCAATGGGTTGCAACAATTCCATACTAAGCTCCATATTTATAAACCTAACTACTCGTATTTTATTTTGGGGAATATTGTGGGGAAATTTAATATCCTTATCTTTAATTTATATTCAAAAGAAATTTGAAGTTATAAAACTTGATGCCGAAAACTACTATATAGACCATATTCCAGTAAACATCAATATTTTAAACTTTGTTGTAATCGACATTTGTTCAATAATTGTAATTTTTATTGCAATTTTTTCACCTATCTATTTTGTAACTAAAAACACTTCCACAATTAAAGCAATAAGTTTTAAATAAATATCTATGATTGAAAAGAAATTCACCAAGCAAGCTACCTTTGCAGGAAACCCGAAATGGGAACAGGCAATTACACGAAACGGCACAATTATAGGCAGAAGCGACGACATTCGTAGCGAATTTTGGCGAGACTATAACCGCTTACTTCATTCAAAAGCATATCGTCGATTAAAACATAAAACGCAAGTTTTTCATGCTACATCAAACGATCATATTTGCACCAGAATTGAGCATGTAAGCCATGTAGCATCGGTTAGTTACACCATTTGCGATTATTTAGGACTAAATACAGAGTTAGCTCTTGCTATTTCCATTGGACATGATATTGGGCACGCCCCTTTTGGTCATGATGGCGAACATATATTATCCGATTTGGCAAAAAGCAATTATGGCGGAACTTTTTGGCACGAGAAAAATAGCTTACATTTTGCCGATTCGATTGAAATACTACAAAATTCCGAAGGCATTTATTCTAATTTAGCTCTTACTTATGCAGTTCGCGACGGACTAATTTCGCATTGTGGAGAAGTGGACGAAAAATCTCTTAGTCCTCGCTCCGAAGCAATTGATTTAAAAAGTATTTCACGTCCAAACGATTACCCACCATTCACATGGGAAGCCGGAGTAGTTAAAATTGCTGATAAAATTTCCTATTTAGGCAGAGATATTGAAGATGCGTTGGAATTGAAAATTTTAACGAAGTCGCAATTAGACGAATTGTCCGAAATTTTAATCGGCATTAATTCCGAACCTTTCAAGGTAATTAATAATACCGTTTTGATTCATCGATTAGTTATCGATTTATGCAATAACAGCAATCCTACCGACGGACTTTGCTTTTCGGAACCTTATCGATTGGCATTAAATAAAATTAAACAATTTAACTACAAACACATTTATTTACACCATCGCTTAAACAAATACGATAAATTCTGCAAACTTATTATTCAATCGTTATTTAATGCATTAACGAATGAAAATTTTGAGATAGACACCCATTCTTTTTTAGAAAAACAAGCCAAATTTTATCCATCGTTGATTAAACATTTCGAAAATTGGCTTATTAAATACTCCAATTATGACCCAAATACTAGGTCGACAAAATTCTATCACAATATTATTGTGTACGATATTCAAAAACAAAGGGATTATAATAAAGCTATTATTGATTTTCTGTCGGCAATGACCGACAAATTTGCACTTGAAATGTATCATGAATTAATTCGTTTTTAAAATGGAAGTTTTGTACATTGCTTTTGCAAATCCCGACGATAAATACATAGAAGAAGGCTGTCAAAAGTACTTTAAACGACTATCTCATTACATCAAAATCTCTCAAAACATTATTCCACCTCTAAAAAATTCAAAATCGTTAACGTTTGAACAACAAAAGAATAAAGAAGGAGAAAAAATTTTATCCTACATTTTGCCATCCGACTATTTAGTTTTATTGGATGAAAAAGGCAAAATGCTTTCGTCCGAACAATTTTCAACATTTTTGCAACAGCAAATGAATTCGGGATTAAAACGAATTGTGTTTGTAAGTGGCGGACCTTACGGATTTTGCAAGGAAGTGTATGAACGAGCAAACATTAAATTATCCATATCGTTAATGACTTTTACGCATCAAATGGTTCAGCTATTTTTTTTAGAGCAGCTTTACCGTGCAATGACCATTTTAAAGGGAGAGCCTTATCATCATTAAAATCAAATACACAACTTCTGCTTTTTTATTTATCTTGCTATTAAAAATTGTATTTTTGCCATACTAATTAAAAAAAATGAATCATTCAGGACTAGTAATGTTATCGACTGGAAGTTGGTATAATGTAAAAACCGACGAAGGAAAAATGGTTCAGTGCAAATTGCGTGGCAAATTTCGAATTCAGGGAATAAAAACCACAAATCCTGTAGTAGTTGGAGATCATGTTGTTTTTGAATATAAAGACAATGAGCAAATTGGGTTTATAACCGAAATTGAAAACAGACGAAACTATATTATACGAAAATCAATTCGTTTATCCAAAGTATCGCACATTATTGCTGCAAATATCGATAAAGCATTTTTAGTTATTACTCAAAAACAACCCCGCACTTCCTTAGGTTTTGTCGATCGGTTTTTAACCGCTGCTGAGGCGTATAGAATTCCCGTTGAATTGATATTTAATAAAGTAGATTTATTATTGAAAGAGGAACTACTAACCCTCGAAAAGGTTCGGGAAATTTATAAAAAAATTGGCTATTCCAGCATTTCAACATCCATTATTACGCTCGAAGGCATTGAAGAATTAAGGACTAAGATGATGGGGAAAATCTCCCTTTTTGCAGGTCATTCTGGAGCAGGAAAATCAGCATTGTTAAATACCATCGACCCCGATTTAAACATTCGAATTGGCGAAATCTCAGATGCACATAATAAAGGAAAACACACTACCACGTTTGCTCAAATGCACGAATTAGGAAATGGCGGCTATATTATCGATTCGCCTGGCATTAAGGAGTTTGGATTAATAAATTATGAAAAATATGAAATAAGTCATTTTTTTCTCGAGATGCGTCCTTTTATGAATAAGTGCAAATACCATAATTGCACACATATTCACGAACCCGAATGTAAGGTAAAAGATGCGGTAAAAAATGGCGAAATTCATTCCGTTAGATATAAAAATTACGTGAACATTGTAAACGATGAAGATTTAGAAATTGAATCGTGGAAATTAGAATAATATATGAGAACAGTTATTCAGCGAGTTAGCAGTGCAAGTGTTAAAGTAGATGGTGAATTTTGCGGTAAAATCAATAATGGTTTAATGATTTTATTAGGCATTGAAGACGCCGATAATCAAGATGATACGGATTGGCTTTGTGGAAAAATTTGTCGATTAAGACTTTTCGACGACGAAAACGGAATTATGAATCTGTCGGTCGAAGATATTTCGGGCGAAATTCTTATTGTTAGCCAGTTTACATTACATGCATCCACAAAAAAAGGGAATCGTCCTTCGTATATTAAAGCAGCAAAACCCGAAGTTGCCAATGCTATTTATAATTCGTTTATCCAAACCATGAAATCTTCCACAAAATTAAAAATCGAAACTGGAATTTTTGGTGCTATGATGCAAGTAGAACTTGTAAACGATGGACCAGTAACCATAATTATCGACTCTAAAAATAAAGAATAATGACGATAGACGAAATGCAAAAAACGGTTGACTTATGGATAAAAACCAATGGAGTTCGCTATTTTAACGAGCTTACAAATATGGCAATTTTAACCGAAGAAGTTGGCGAAGTTGCACGAATAATTGCTCGAAAATATGGCGAACAATCATACAAAGAAAGCGATAAAGATGTAAATTTGTCGGACGAACTTGCCGATGTACTTTGGGTTTTAACATGCATCGCCAATCAAACGGGCATTAATTTAGAAGAGGCTTTTAAACAAAATATTGAAAAGAAAAATAATAGAGACATCCATCGACACAAATCAAATAAAAAATTATTATGATTACAAAATATAAAAATATAATTGGAGGAGTACTTGGCTTTTTACTTCTGGCATTTGCAGTTTGGTATTTTTTTAAAATTGTTTTGTACATTTTAATTGCCATTGTTTTGTCGCTTATAGCTCAACCAATTGTTACTTTTTCCGACAAATTGCACGTTGGCAAATACAAAATACCTCATATTTTATCGGTACTTGCAGGCATGCTTTCACTAATTATTGGATTTTCTACATTGCTCTATTTTATTTTGCCTTTGGTTTCCGAACAATTAAATTCCCTGTCGAGTATTAGCATTTCAACAATAGAAGAAGGATTAGGCGACTACATTATTCAAATAGAATATTTTTTGAAAAGCTATGGATTAATAGCCGACAACACCGACTTGAAAAGTGTATTATTAAACGAAGTTTCAATTTTCTTTTCAAAAATTCAGGTTTCATCTTTTGTTTCAAATATTTTCGATTTTGCAGTTAGCTTATTTATTGGAATATTTGCGGTAATTTTTATCACTTTTTTCATACTTCGCGACAATAGAATCGTTTATAGAGCTTTATTTCTAATCATTCCTATTAGTTTCCACTTAGAAGCTCAGCGGATTTTAAAATCCACTAAAAATCTTCTGTCCAGATATTACTTAGGATTAATAATCGACATCATTTTGGTTGGTGGAATTGAAGCCACAATTCTATGGATATTAGGTGTTGAAAATGCCTTTTTAATTGGATTTATCGGTGGATTATTAAACATTATTCCTTATGTTGGACCAATTTTAGGAATGTTAATAGGTTTACTATTGGCTGTAACATCAAGTTTACCAATGAATATGAACACCGAATTTATGCCAATTTTGTTTAAAGTTGCTGGAACATTTTTATGTACAAATTTTATTGATGCCTTTTTAATTCAACCATTTATTTACTCCAAAAGTGTAAAAGCCCATCCACTCGAAATATTTTTAATCATTGTAATTGGTGGTAGCATTGCAGGTGTTATTGGGATGATGATAGCCATTCCTACCTACACTTTTGTTCGAATTGTTGCCCGCGAATTTTTTATTTCAAATCGAATTGTTCAGCGATTAACTGACTCATTAAAGGAAGATGATGAAAAATAAAAACAAAAGTTTTTTCATCTTATGCTTGCAGACTTTAAGTTGGATTCGTTTTTTTAACGCATGTAAAGTTTTGATTTCATATCATTTAAGTTTAATATTTCGATTTCCAATTAATTGGGGAATACCCATCGTTATAAGTATTGAACCTAGTTCCATTTGCAATTTACAGTGTCCCGAATGTTTGAGTGGATTAAAGAAAATTGAGCGAAATAATGTATTTATAGATTTAGATATTTATAAAAAAATTATTACCGAAATTAGCAAAAAAACTTGGATTATAAACCTTTATTTGCAAGGCGAACCTCTCCTCCACCCCGAAATTATCGAAATGATTAGAATTGCAAAAAAGGAAGGTTTAATGACGGTAATTTCGAGTAATGGAAACTTAATTTCGGAACAACTTGCTCAAGATTTAGTAAGTTCTGGCTTAGACATGCTTATTTTATCCATAGATGGCTGGAATCAAGATAGTTATGAAGAATACCGAAAAGGCGGAAATTTCGAGAAGCTACTTTCTGGAATGACGTTTTTAAAAATTGCTAAACAAAATTCAACTTCCAAAAACCCTTCCCTTGTGGCACAAAGTTTATTTACGTCGGTTATTGAAAACAATATTGCCGAAATTAAAAAAATAGCTATTGAAAAGGGATTTGATTTTACATTTAAATCAATTCAAGTATATGGTAATCAAGACGAAAACCACCTACTGCCAAATAAACAAAATCAAAAAAGGTATTCTGATTCAAGTGGAGATATTAAGCTCCTGAAAAAACCAAAAAATCATTGCCGAAGATTGTGGACACATTCGGTTATTACTACAGATGCCGATATGGTGGCATGTTGTAACGACAAAATACCAAATCACATTTTCGGAAATATTTGTCAAAACGACATAAAAACCATTTTAAAATCCGAAAACCGAATAAATTTTCAAAAAGCAGTTTTACAAAAAAAATCTGATATTAACATTTGCAGAAACTGTAATTTATAAAAACGATAACTGCTAGTCCACAAAACGAAAGAAGCGACTTTTCTGAAAATTGTCGTATAAAAACAAATGATTGCAAAACAAGAAATCCATACATAGTTTTTGCATTAAATCTCAATATTGACCACAATTTAGTGTTGATTTTTTGAATCGAGGGTTAAAAATCACTATTGTCCGATAAAATAAATAAATTTTGCTTTGGGTGTAAATTACTTCAATCAATTTTTGCCTCAATCCTAAAGGATGAATTGATTTTCAGCAATTTACACCCTTGAGGGCATAATGGTGCTAACATAACATATTAAATATATTTTCTGTATGCTCCCTTTTTTGTTCTTCGAGGATAATGCCTGTCTGGCTTCTTTTTAATGACGTTTTTAATGATTTTCAATTCCAACTTTTTCATATCTACCTGTAGACCATCTTTTGTAAACTCGACCTTTTCTGTCCATAAAAACATCCTTATTATTCTCAAAGAATTCTTGAATGATATCTGTTTTTGGGAAAAAAATAGTCCCTTTAGTTGACTGAATTATTAATTTCCTTACCAGATTTGATTGATTCTCAAAAACACGATTAAATATCAAAGTTGAATTTTTAAGTGTTTTGTCTGATTGTGTAGCAGAATAAACCATTGTTAAAACAGTATTCTCACAATTGTAAATTCGATCTCTATATCCCGATGTGTAATACTCTTCTATGGTTTCAAAAGGAAAAACACTATATAGTCCTTATAAATAGTCGGTTCTTAAATACTCTCTTAATTGGCAACTTTTTTCTAAAGATTGATTTGGTGTCATATTTTTGGATTTTAAAATTTATCCAAAGATAGTATTTATTTCTTTATGTTAGCACCATTACTTGAGGGCAGGGGCAATAAATTGCGGAAAATCCATATTTTTAAAATACACAAAAACAAACCCTACCTTCCTTCATTTTACCTATTAGCTTATTATACAACATCATACAACAGATGTCAAAATTTATATCGGACAACAGTG